>QYPA01000078.1 GCA_007279715.1 Comamonadaceae bacterium
CGCTCCACCATTTCCGGAGAACCTTTGACGCCTAATTCGATATGGCGGCCGTAAACGGCGTGGTCCACGCTGGGAAGGCTAAAGACTTTGGCATCAAACTCGCGCTCGATGCTTTCCATCAACGGCGTCAACGATGCTTCCATGGCACCCATCACAATCACTGATTTTTCAAGCCAGAGATTTTTTCTAAAGTACTGCGAGTAATACGTATCTAAAACCCATTCCAACATGGGCCAGGCCATGACAGGAAAACCGGGTAAAAAATGGACAGCGCCGTCAGATAACGCTTGAGATGTAAACCCAGCAATTTTGTTGTAGGGGTTGGGAATGATGTTGGCTCCCACAGGAAACATGCCCATGTTCAATCGGTGAATGTTGTCTGGGCGGTCAGGTTCATAGGGGTGACCTTGCTCTTTGGCAATATCTTGCATGCGTTCCAGGATCAGCGCCTTGGCTTGGGGGTGCAAAGTAAGCGCAACATCCAATGCGTTGGCAGCACATTGGCGGGTATGGTCATCCGGAGTGGCACCAATTCCGCCAAACGAAAACACCACATCGCCACTGGAAAAGGCGGTCTTCAATGTAGCCGTAATACGCTTGGGATCATCACCCACATAGTTGGCGTAGGACACTTGGAGGCCTCGCGTATTGAGTATTGCGATGGCCTTTTCAAGGTGCTTGTCAGAACGTTTTCCAGACAATATCTCATCACCAATGATGATCAACCCAAACTGCATCAGTGTCCTAGCGAAACAAGAGGAACGTCGTCGCTTGGGGGCTCCGTCGGCGGACTCGCAGGCGAACTCCGCAATTCGTCTAGGACGGTCAAACCATAGTGGGTAAACCACAGTGAAGAGAACGCAAAAATAAGGGTATAAATCCAGATTGATAGGGGCACCAAAATAGGCGCCATCGCAATCGCCATGAACCCCACAGACCACACCATGCTAGGCGCTGCGCCAAGCATTCCGCAGACCACGCCCATCGACAACAACGGTAAGCGGTGCTCCATAAAAATCGTATGCCGCTCGTGGGCACTGGCGTGGCTGGCTAAAGCATCAAAGGCCATGACCCGATACGTTAGCCAGCCCCATATCAAGGGCGGTAACACCAATACCAAGGGCGGAACTAGCCACATTGGCGCAGACACGAGCATCGCTAAAAGTGCCAATGCAAGCGAAACCAACGACCAACCCACACAGAGATAAAACGACGCGCCTTCAAGCCGCTTTAAATCTGCAAATCGCCGCCGTGCGACCAAATCAACCAGGGCGGGCGCCATGAGCCAAGACACCAGCAAAAGCGTACCCATCACAACCACGGGGGTCACAACGAGTAAAAGTAAAAGCGGCGCAAGAACGGTCTTCAAACCTGACAAGCCGATGTTCTCAAGCAAGGCCCACAGCGTATTGACAAAGCTTGACGATTGCAGGAAAGCGTCGATGGCGTCCGTCGAGGGTTGCCAATAGAAATAACCCAGCGCTCCTGTCACGGCCATCAAAACGGCCAAGGGCATCAGCGAAAGCAGGATCACTTTCGGATGCAGGCAATAGGCGCTCGCACGCCACAAGGAGTCAAGCAAAAGCTTCATAGCCCCAAGGATACTCCTGCATCGATAGTGGGATCAAGTGGCGATGGAGGCCAAATCTTGGGCACTCAACCACAGCCACTGGCCAGGCGCAAGGTCTTCCGGAAGCCGTAACCCCCCTATTTGTGAGCGGTGCAAGGCCTCTACCCGGTTGCTTACGGCCGCCACCATGCGTTTTACCTGGTGGTACTTCCCTTCGGTCAGGGTTAATCGCAAATGGAAGGGGGAAACCGCCTCGCAGGCGGCAGCTTTGACCGGTTTGGGGGCGTCGTCTAAAACCACTCCGCTTAAGAGCTTCTGAACTTGCATGTCGTCTAAAGGGTGTTTTACAGTCACTTCATACACCTTGGGCATATGGTGGCGCGGAGAACTCATGCGGTGAATAAATTTACCGTCATCGGTGAGGAGCAACATCCCCGTGGTGTCTTGGTCTAAGCGCCCTACTGCTTGGACACCCTGCACTGCCGCTTTTTGGGGTCTTGAGCGCAAAGGCGAGGGCAGCAAGGTATAAATGCTGGGATATGTTGATGGTTTTTGAGAACACTCCGTACCCGCTGGCTTATTTAGCAACACATAGGCTTTTTCAAAATACGGCCAATCGCTCCCCTGAACCCTAAAACGCAAGCCAGTCGAGTCAAATTCTGCCGCTGCTTCTTTGCAAACGGTGGGGTTATTCAAGGTGTCGTTTGGATAAACCTGAACCAAGCCTTGCTGAATCAGGCCAGCACAGACACGGCGGGTTCCAAAGCCTTGGGAGTAAAGAATCTCTTGAAGTTGCATAACCCAAGTATCGCAGGGCACCCCTCCCCCGCGCTTCTAGGAGGTTAGCAACGCACTACAAAAAACCCACTTAAGGCGTTTTGATTTTTCCCCGAGGGATCACGGTCGTCATGATGGTAGGGCGAACCGGCTCACCGCCAGACATTGGTTTGGGTGGTGAAGTATCCTTCTTAGGCTTCTTCGACTCTTTATTCGATTTTTGTTGACCTTTTGCCATGCTGAGCTCCTGTGCAAAGTTGATACGATAAGACTGCAGTTTAACTGCCAACTCTACCGCCCGATGACGAAAATAATTGCCATTGATGAATCAGAAATTGAAGTCGCCGCCATTCGGGCGCAAGGGGCTGGGGGGCAGAACGTCAACAAGGTCAGCAGCGCGATTCATTTGCGCTTTGATATCGTTGCCTCCAGCCTAGCCCAAGAGGTTAAAGACCGCTTGCTTGCGTTGCCAGACAAACGCATTACGCTGGAAGGCGTCGTCGTCATTAAAGCCCAAAGCCACCGCACCCAAGACCAAAACAAACTCGACGCCTACGCTCGGCTCCACGAACTCGTCAACAGCGTGGCCATTCCACCAAAACCGCGCCGGGCGACTAAACCTACCTTTGCATCCAAACAGCGCCGACTTGAAAGCAAAAGCCAGCGGTCGGTCACCAAAAACCTGCGTGGCAAGGTAAGCGATTGAATTAATTGGCCTTTTGCGACGTATACCGCAGCTCTTTTAAATCAAAGCCCTGGGCTTGTGCAGCGGCCAAAGCAGCGTCTAGCAAAGGCGCAGGCAGTTGGGGCGTTCGGGAAAGAATCCAAAGGTATTTGCGGTTCGGGCTGCCCACCACTGCAAATCGGTATTCGGGGTCTAAGCCCAAAATCCAGTAATCCCCAGTAAACGGCCAAAAGAAAGACACTTTGAGGCGGCTGTTGCCAAACCCGGGCACCACGGTGGCAACGCCTACTGCTTCGTCAACGCCCTTTTCTGTGGCGCAACGATTGACAACACTAATCCCGCCACTGTCATTGGACTGGTACTCGGCAGTCGTATTGGCGACACATTTGCGCTGAAAAAACATGGGGAAGCTGGCGATTTCAAACCATTTTCCGCTGTAGCGCGCTAAATCTACCGCAGCAACACTCGCAACCGGGTTGGCAGTCTGCGCCTGACCCAAAGCCAATAGAAACCCCCAAAGAGACAGCCCAATCACCCCAAAACGCAGTATTTTTCTCATGACATTTGACTCTCAAATAACACCCAAAGTCCCTAAGCAAGGACCAAAACGAGACTAATGCTAACCCAGGCGCGGTTTTTTGAGCTTCAGGGTTATTAAATCGAGGCTAGCGCAAAAGCCTTGTAAAAAAAAGTAAAATGCAGCTATGAGCGATGAATCAAACACCATCAGTAAAGACGGCCTACGTTACAAGGCGCGCATCGCGGGTTCCCCTTTTGCCCAAACGGGTGGGAACGCTACGATGAGTTGCGCCAAATGCGGTATGCACAAGCCCCGTTCGCTTGGCTCTTACCGTAAATTGGCTGGCAAGAGCATGTTTGTGTGCGGAGAATGCTCCGTACCCAAGACCCCGCCTGCCGCTTAAGCCGCCTTACTGCAAAGCCCGGTTAATCACAGCAGCTAGTCGATAGCCTGCTGTAGAAAGCCGTTGCTGCAATACGGGCATATAGCGTTGGACATACTCCGGCGTGACCCTATCTTCCGGGTAAAACCCTGGGCTTGCCACTAGCCGGCACGATTCCTCAGCCATACCCACCACACTGATTTCGCGAAGTTCTTTGGGAACCACGTTGCGTTGCAAGATGCGCGTCAAAGCTGGGTTATCTAGATCAAGCTGAGAAATCAAACCAGAATCCCAAACGGAATGGAGGTTGCTTTGCCGCATAAAAGCGCGTAAAGAATAGGTGTTTCCGCCCCTGTCGTCTTTGTACCCCGCGTGTAGCGGCTGGTGAACATCACCAACCAAATGCACCAGGTATTTAAGCGCTTTGAGACGCACGAGATCATCCGCATTCGAAGCCAACACCGCAGTATTTTTCTCAATCGCCCCCACAACACAATGCCCACCTTCGCAATCGCGCTCGGGCACATACTTGCAGCTATTTCTTGGAAAATTCACGTAGTGCCAAGCGCTGGTGGCGGGGCTGCGATGCTCATCCGCCCATGTCGCAATAGACTCCAAGGTCTGGCCGGGTTCTAAGGCTAATAGCCGAGAAACTTCATCTCGCGATTTAGGCGTGAGCGCTTGCCAAGCCACATTGGCAATCACCTGATGGCCCTGAGAACCCCAAGCAAAAGCCGTGGAACCCAAAGAACACAACACAAGCAGCAACACACCGCGAACCCATGCGCAGCCGCGACACCAGCAGCAAGACATAAAGACCGTTCCAACGAAATATAGTTATCGTTGGATTGTGCGCTGGAAATTCAAAACATTCGAAAAAATCTATTCAAAAAACCTTTTTTGGCAGTTTATTTAGAACATCCAAAATAACGTTTGAATCGGTAGGCCGAACCACGCGGTCCACTTCTTGTCCGTTCACTAAAAATACCAAAGTAGGCCAAAGCTTGACCTTGAACGAACGCCCCAGCGGGCGCCCTGCCCCGTCCTCAATGCGAATTACCTGAATGTCAGGAAAGTTCGCAAAGGCCTCGGTAATCAAAGGCGCAGCGGCTTCGCAGTGGCCGCACCAGTTCACGCCAAACTGCAAAACAGTGACGCCTGTTAAAGCGTTAACCGATTCGCGTGTCGGCGCATTCGGGGTGTAAAGCGGGTTCAAAGTCATGAGAGATTGCGCAAGCGGACTTACTGACTCAGCATTTCAGTCACAAGCATCTTTCCATCCTCACGCGCTACCCGAAATTTAACTTTATCGCCGACTTTAAAGTTTTCAAGAACCCCAGGGTCTTTCAATGTAAAAACCATGGTCATCGGCGGCATGTCAAGCTCCTTTATTTCGCCATGTTTGATCGTGATCTTGCGGGCCTCTTTGTCAATCTTACGAACCTCGCCGAGGGCCATATCTGCCGCAGATTGTGCAAAGACAGGAATACAGGCCATGGCTGATAAACCAAAAGCGATTGCAATAAAAATGGATTTAAGGTGAGTCATGATTGAATTCTTTAACGGTAACTTTGGTAAACGCTGGTCGATTGATCTTGCAAGACCAATAAGACGTCATAAGGATCTTTGCGTCCTTTGTAGATGGCTCCATCCATTCCCGGCGAACCCACTGGCATTCCTGGTACAGCCAGACCAACTGCCTTGGGTTTCTCACGCAATAGGCGCTTAATCTCCTTGGCAGGAACGTGACCCTCAACGGCATACCCCTCTACCTTGGCGGTATGACATGAGCCCAAACTGGCAGGAATACCCAAAGCGGAGCGCGCAGTATTGTTCCCCGTCTCGTTGACCTTGACGTCAAAACCAGATTTCACCAAATGCGCAACCCAGTCTTTACAACATCCGCAATCTGGGTCTTTCCACACCTCAATGCTGGGACGCGGCGAAGCCATCAATTCATTGAAGGAAGTAAAAAGCAATCCAGCAAGAACGCTTCTTCGCGAAAGATCAGAACTAGTGCGCATGGCCATCCTCCTTTTTAACTGCTTTAGCGGTTCCTTTGGCTGCTGTCACTTGGATTGACGCCTTCATTCCAGCATCGTAGTGTCCGGGATGAAGACAAGCCACGTTGACCGGCCCGGCCTTACTGAACTTCCAGATCATCTCGCCTGTTTGACCCGGCGCCACACTAAGCATGTTGGCATCGGCATGTTCCATTTCAGGAAATTTCTTCATCAGTGCGTAGTGCGCGTCCAAATCTTTTTTGGTTCCCAAAACAAACTCATGGTTCACTTTCCCCGAATTTTTAACAACAAATTTAATGGTTTCCCCCTGCTTAACGGCAAAGCTTGCAGGGGTGAAACGCATGGTATCGAGCATTTGAACCTCAACAGTTCGCGCTACATCCGCAGCTTTACCTGCTTCGCCAACTGTGGCTTCGTCATGGCCATGCCCACCTGCATGGTTGCCGCTGGCCATCGCCGCGCCAACCAACAATGACGCTATAAGAGTGATAGCAATATTTAGTTTTTTCATGAAATTTTCCTTTAGTGAAGATTTTGAAAGCAGAGAGAAACTGATTAATGTTCTGAATGATTCGTTTTGCTTTGGGGCTTACGCACCTGGACTTCAATGTCCTTGGCAGGCATGTTTTGCGAAGGCATCATGGTGGCCCCCCCCGATTGGCTTCGAGCAGGCTCAGCAAGAGCGCCTTTCCATTCATAGGCTAGGGTTCCAAC
>QYPA01000084.1 GCA_007279715.1 Comamonadaceae bacterium
ATATTTACCCCGCAGACTACGGCTGGGCCGTGAACTGGGACGAACTCGAGGTGCGCCCGAGCTGGTACCACAACATGGCGTCCGTGCTCCAAGCCGGGCCCTCGGTTCGGACCAACCAACTCGACTTTGACGAAGAAGTCGTTTTCAAGGCCCGTCAATACCTGTACGACCACGTTCGCAATACCCCCGAGCAACCGTTTTGCCTGACGGTGTCAATGACGCACCCCCACGACCCCTACACCATCCCCGCTGAGTTTTGGAACCTGTACCAAGACAGCGACATCCCCATGCCGCGCAACCCCATCGCCCAGGCTGCGCAAGACGCGCACTCCAAGCGCTTGCTCAAAGTGATAGACCTGTGGGACAAGCCCGTAAGCGAAGAGGCCATTCGCCGCGCCCGCCGCGCTTACTTCGGCTCTTGCAGCTATGTCGACGCCAAGATTGGCGAGATTCTTAAAACTTTGGACGACTGCGGGCTTAGGGAAGACACCATCATCGTTTTCTCTGGCGACCACGGCGACATGCTGGGCGAGCGCAGTCTTTGGTACAAGATGCACTGGTTTGAAATGGCGGCCCGCGTTCCTCTGGTGGTCTGCGCCCCAGGGCGTTTTTCACCGCACAAGGTGTCGCAAAGCGTCTCGACCATTGATCTTTTGCCCACTTTTGTTGAGCTCGCTGGCGGTTCGGTTGACCCGCAACTGCATTTAGACGGCCGCTCGTTGGTGGCACACCTTCAAGGTCTTCCAGACAACTTAGGCCACGACGAAGTCATTGGCGAATACATGGCCGAGGGCAGCAAAACGCCGCTGGTGATGATCCGACGCGGGCCGTGGAAATTCATTTACGGCCAAGACGATGTCTGCATGCTGTTTAACCTAGACCAAGATCCCAACGAGTTAAACAACCTTGCAGAACAAGCCGCCCACCAAGACACTGCGCGCGCTTTTCACGAAGAGGTTGCCAAGCGCTGGGATCTCCCAGCCCTACACGCCCAAGTCTTAGCCAGTCAACGCCGGCGTCGCTTGGTTGGCAAAGCCCTAGCCAAAGGCAAGCTCACCTCTTGGGACCACCAACCCCAAGTCGATGCCAGCCAACAGTACATGCGCAACCACATCGATCTTGATGACTTGGAGCGCAGGGCGCGGTTTTAATCAACTTCGGCAAAAATCCGACTAGATTCGGGCAGCCACCGTCGTCATCACCTTGGCTGCGGAGCGCATCAGCGCTTTGACGCCATCGGGCAACTCCACAGCGCCCGCATTGCTGGCGGCCTCGGCGTGGCGAATTTCATCTAAGAACATATGTTGAACAATAGCGCGTGATTCGCGGTCAGCCTTGGGCAGGCCGCCTGCTGGAGCGTTCAAGTGGCTTTGCAGGTGAGCCCCGACCTGTTTTTCTGTCTCAACCACAAAGCCTAAGCTCACTGCATTCCCCATACGACCGGCCAGCAAGCCCAAACCAAACGCCCCCGCATACCAAAGCGGGTTGAGAAGAGACGGCCGAGAGCCCAAAACGTGAAGCCGCTCGGCGGTCCAAGCCAGGTGGTTGGTTTCTTCAGCGCAGGCGTGCGAAAAGTGCGCCCACAGCGCGGGGTCGGGTGTAGCCAAGGCCTGCGCCGTATAAAGCGCTTGGGCGCAAACTTCCCCCACATGGTTCACCCGCATCAACCGCGCAGAGTAAACCGCTTCTTGAGGCGAAAGAACGCTTGCCGCGCCTCCCCCTGCAGGGCTAGGCATCGAGGCGTGGGCCGGAGCAAACAGCGTGCGCAGCGCCGTATCAGCAGCGCTTAAAAGCGCATCGGTCAGGGTTACAGGAGCAAAAGTCATAAAAACCTCAATATGGGCCTTCTATTTTAGGGTTGCGCGCCCTTCGCGTGCTACTTTTTCTTCTGAAGGAGGGTTTGTGGTTTAGATTTAATCAGCCATCAGAAACTGTTGCACACCTGCAACGAAAAAACAATATTTAGTTCACTAGAGGCATGAAAGGTTTGCAAAGGATGGGGCGGTCTGGTTCAATACATATAACTTCCTTTTTTTAGGAGGTTGGCCCGGGGTTCCTCCTGGAGCCCTTTGTTTAACCTTGGAGAATTTATACATGAAAAAGACTCTCATTGCTGTAGCCGCTTTGGTTGCTACTGGCGCTTTTGCTCAAACTACGGTCAGCGTCACTGGAAAACTGGGGTTTTCTATTCAGAAGACCCACGATGTTGCAACAACTTTAGGCTCACAAGGTATGCGTGTGACCGATGGTGATGTTAACTTCAAAGCCTCCGAAGATTTAGGCGGCGGATACTCAGCATCTACATTACAAGCGATCAAAGTGCGCGGTCGTGACACCGCAGTGGCTGGACGCGATTCGCTTGTTGCATTGACTACACCTTTTGGTACGATAGCTGGCGGTAACGTTGAAGCCGGCCCCATGCACACCAATGCATGGGCAGGCGCACAAGCATCCTTCGCTAAGGGTCCTGATGACGGCCTCATTTTTGATGGTTACTCTGCTTTGGACGTGTTGAGTTTCACCATGCCTATCAGCCCTGCTTTATCTGCTTCTGTCACAATGTTCGAAGCCGGCGCATACGATGAAGGCTCCTTATCTCAAACTACAGCGCAAAAAGCTGCAGGTACTGTTACATCAGTGCTTGGTACAAGCGGAAACCCATCTGGCATAAGCGGACAACAGCTTGCTGTTGCTTACGCTGCAGGTCCTATCGCATTGAACGCTGACTACACCGCTTTTGTTGCATCACGTGCTATCAATGATTTGAATGACGGCCTAACACGCGTTCGTGTTGCTGGCACTTACGATTTTGGTGTGGCTAAGGCTGGTCTCGGCTTTCAAACAAAATCTAAAGGTGTTGCAACCCAATATGCCTTTGGTTTAAATGTTCCTGTCGGTGCTGTGGAGTTTGGTTTGACTTACTCCGCACGTATGGCCCAAACACTTGTTTCAAGCGACTTTAATGCTGCAGTTTTGGTTGCAGCAGCTGATGCGCGTTCCGCAACAACTTTGGGTTTGAAATACAATTTGAGCAAGACTACTAACATTTCCGCACAATACGCTGCTTATACCGGCGTAGGTTCTGTTAACGGATCTGCAGCGACTTCTGACAACGAATACCGTATCCGTTTGTTGAAGTCCTTCTAAATAAGTTTGCTGGTATCAGCCAGCAATTTATTTAATACTTAAAGACCTAGCGGTTTATTCCGCTAGGTCTTTTTACTTGTGCGCTCGAATTTCAATTACGAAAAGATGTGGGCTCCCATACCGCTTTTTTCTACTATCTACTAGAATAAAAAGTGTTTTTCTAAAACTGTCGCTACTTTAATGCCTCTGATTTCTGTCTACATCATCGCCTTCAACGAAGCAGAAAAAGTACGCGCCGCCATTGAAAGCGTGCGCTGGGCCGATGAAATTGTCGTGGTGGACTCTTGGAGCACCGACGGCACGGCCGATCTGGCCGCCCAATTGGGAGCGAAAGTGGTTCAAGTCACGTTTCAAGGATTTGGTGACCTGCGCAACCAAGCCATTGCCGCCTGTGTGCACCCTTGGATTTTCAGCCTAGACGCCGACGAGCGCTGTACGCCAGAAGCTGCGCAAGAAATCCGTCGTATTACCCAAGACCCCAACGCGCTTGACGCCTACCATACCCCCAGGCGTAACTTCTTCATGGGCCGCTGGATCCGTCATTCCGGTTGGTACCCCAACTACCGCCAGCCCCAGCTTTTTCGTAAAGGTTTGATGTCCTACGACCTCAAACCTGTTCACGAAGGCTATGTTTTACACAGCACCAAGCCTTTAGGCCATATGCGAGCCGCTATTTGGCAATTCCCATTTAAAAACTTGGCCGAGATGATGCACAAGGCCAACCGATACTCTTCCTTAGGCGCCGAAAAAATCCAGTTTAAAAAAATCACCATGGGCTCCGCATTACTCCACGGAACCTGGTCATTTTTGAAACACTACTTCTTTAAGCGAGGCTTCTTAGACGGATGGGCTGGTTTTGTGATCGCGCTAGGGAATTTTGAAGGCACTTTTTACCGCTACGCCAAGGCGCTGGAAATTCAAAAGGGCGATGAATGGCGGCCCCCGACATGACCCCAAATATTCGCACGTCAAACCGTGCTCTGTACTTGCGGTTATTGAGGTACCTTCAACCGCACTGGAAGGTTTTTGCTACAGCAGTTTTTTGTATGGCTGCAACGGCAGCAACTGAGCCCGCATTCCCAGCGATCATGAAGTATCTGCTGGACAATGGTTTTCAAACCAAAGATCCGACAATGGTTTGGCTTATTCCTATCAGTATTGTTTGCCTTTTTCTGATTCGTAGCGTTTTTGTTTTTTGCACTGGCTACTTGATGATGTGGCTATCTAGCCGCTTGGTCACTGATTTAAGGCGCGACCTTTTTGCCAAATTGATTGTCCTTCCTTCTAGCTATTTTGAAGGCCAGTCCGCCGGGAAATTAATTTCTCAGTTGGTTTATGACGTCAGCAACGTGACGGATGCTGCCACCAATGCCTTGATTTCAACAGTCCGCGAATCACTGACCGCTATCGCGCTTATTGGGTACTTACTTTATTTGGATTGGAAGTTAACCCTCATCACGCTTGCAATTGCACCAATCATTGCTTTGACGGTAAGCGCGTTCAGCAAAAGGATGCGTTCTGCAAGCCACCTAAGCTTGAATGCTATGCGCTTAATTTCGCATGCCATTGAGGAAACAGTTTCAGCACAAAAAGTGGTTAAAATTTTTAGTGGGCAGAAACAACAAATTCAACGATTTTTTGATGTCTCGGAGCAATTTCGAAGGGCGCAAATGCGAGAGGCTGTTCCTTCATCGGCGGTTACACCAATTACCCACATTGCTGCTTCTTTTGCGATCGCAGTAATCACTTACTTGGCATTAAGTCAATCGACGGGGCAAGCAGGTTCTTCGGCTGGTAGCTTTGTTTCCTTTATCACTGCCATGCTGTTATTGATTGCACCCATCAAACAGCTCACAAGCGTGAGCACAACGATTCAACGCGGCCTCGCTGCAGCCGAAAGTGTTTTTTCTCTATTGGACACAGTACCAGAACTTGATAATGGGCGAACACACATCAGCCGGTTACAAGGTGCCATCCGGTTTGAGGCCGTTAGCTTTAAATATGCAGGTACAACACGTTTTGCTTTAGACAACATTACACTTAACATACCGGCTGGGCAAACGATTGCTCTTGTGGGAGGCTCTGGCGGAGGGAAGTCGACAATCGGTTCTCTCATACCAAGATTTTACAATATTAGCTCTGGTCAAATATTATTAGACGAGATAAATATTGATGAGATTTCCTTGGTGGACCTGCGTGAAAACATTGCCCTGGTTAGTCAAGATGTAGTTTTATTCAACGACTCCATCGCCTCTAACATTGCTTACGGCGCTTTATCCACGCGCTCATTCAAAAATATTGAGGATGCTGCAAAAGCTGCAAATGCTTTCGACTTCATCCAACTCCTACCTCAAGGGTTTGAAACGCACGTAGGAGAAAATGGAGCAAAGTTATCTGGCGGCCAACGACAACGCATTGCGATTGCCAGAGCCATTTTAAAAGATGCACCGATTCTTATTTTGGATGAAGCAACCTCTGCTTTAGATAATGATTCAGAGCGACAAGTTCAGGCTGCACTATCAAGATTAATGCAGGGTCGAACGACTCTTGTAATCGCTCATCGATTAAGCACCATTGAAAATGCGGATCAAATCGTGGTTTTACATGAGGGGCGAATTATCGAGTTCGGCACCCATACTGAACTCCTCTCTAAGTCTGGCTATTATGCAAATCTCATAAAACTTCAAATATGAAGATTCCAATACTCATGTACCACCAAATTGATGCGCCACCGCCCCGTGGAACACCATTGCGGGGTTTGGTCGTTTCACCTAAGGCCTTTCAAAGGCAAATGCTACTCCTCAAGTGGATGGGCTACACCGGTCTTTCCATGCGTAATTTGGAGCCCTACCTTAGTGGAGAACGGCAAGGGAAAGTTGTTGGCATTACCTTTGATGATGGATACCAAAACAACCTGCAGTACGCGCTTCCGACTTTAAAAAAGATGGGCTTCTCAGCAACTTGTTATGCTGTGAGCAGCATGCTAGGAGGCCAAAATAGCTGGGATTTAGGCAAAGGGGTTGCACAGAAACCTTTGATGTCAAAAGAGAATTTTTTAGAATGGTTAGCAGCTGGGATGGATGTTGGCTCACATACGAAAACACACGCTGATCTGACAGCAATTAGTTTTCCATCTTTAGTGGAAGAGATACAAGGATCCAAAATTGAATTGGAGTCAGATCTAGGCTGCGAGGTAAGACATTTTTGTTATCCCTATGGCCGTTTTAATGATACGAGCCTAGATCAGGCAAGAAGTGCTGGCTATATAACTGCAACTACAACACAGCGAGGGAGAGTTCATTTGGGAACAGACGCCCTGAAACTAAAGAGAATCATGGTCCCTAAAGCTACTACGCTCCCTTTGTTTTGGATGAAGACTGCTACAGCTTACGAAGACAAACGCGGATAAAAATGAATCTATACACAAGTAAAGACCAAAATTATTTTTCAAATGCGCGAACTGAGATCCAACCTTTTCTCCCTGAGAAAAACTGGGGAGCGGCTTCAGTATTAGAAATAGGCTGTGCCGAAGGGTTTACGCTGGCGTGGCTAAAAAAAATAGGCTACTGCTCTTGGAGCGCAGGGATTGATCCATACGTTAACGTTGATTTATTTCAGCGCAGTATTGATTATTTCTCGAATGTGGATATTGAAAAAAACATTTCTGAAATCTCCATTGATGCTGTTGACCTCATTCTTTGTCTTGATGTACTAGAACACTTAGTGAATCCTTGGCAAACCCTGCAACTCCTCACTAAGTTTTTGAAGCCAGGGGGAAGGATGATCATTAGTCTGCCTAATGTAAGAAACTATCATGTAGTCACTGATTTGGCGTTTCGCGGTGAATTTAAATACACTGAATCAGGCATCATGGATCAGACGCACTTAAGATTTTTTACAAAAGCTTCCGCTATCGCCATGATTCAGGGGGCAAGGTTGAAAGTCATTGAATGTCGAGCAACTGAATCAGCCCGATGGCAAAAAAAATTAATGAAATTTCTAGGGCTTGAAGAATTGACTGCAAAGCAATTTATTTTTGTCGCTGAACACTTTTGAATCTTATTTATGCCACAGCATCCAATTGTTCTTTACTGCAAAAGCTATAAAGGAGACCTCAAGCGAACCAAGCGACTAGTTTTATCTATAGATAAGTACAACACAGACAATATTCCATTCTATGTTTCTGTACCAAAAGCTGACTTACCGCTTTTTTTTACTGAATTAGACGGCACTACGGCTAAATTAATCAGCGATGAAGAGATTATTAAAAAAAATCCGCACATCAGTCAAGAAGAAGTCGATCTTTTACATGGTAATTTCTCTCAACAAATAGTCAAATCAGAGTTTTGGCGCCTTAATTTATCAGATGCATATTTATGCCTTGATTCAGATTCTGTCTTTATTCGTCCATTTACCACTGAACTTTTTCTTTCATTTGACTCAACCCCCTACACAGTAATTGACGAAGGAAGGGAAATCCTCGATATTGCACTTTATTCTAGGAAAATATCTGTATTGGATAATTTTTACCGAGAATCGAGGCAGTTTCAAAAAATATTTGGCCGAGTGGGTCGATGCTACAGTTTTGGCCCTAATCCATTAATTTGGAGCCGGTTGGTATGGGAAAGTCTCGAAAAAGAATACCTGATACCAAATAGTCTCAGCTTTTATGATGCTGTTTTAAGTGCCCCAATAGACGCCAACTGGTATGGGGAGGCATTACTAAAGTACAAAGCGATACCACTATTGCCATGCCAGCCACTGTTCAAGGTCTACCACTATGCATGGCAAATGGATCGCGATATTCGTGCCAAGATCAGATTGCCTGAGCTTGCCAAACTATATGCCGGGGTTATTTATCAGTCGACGTGGGAGCGTGAAATGGATTGGCCAAATGAGCAAGGAAACTGGTCTTCTCGCTTAGCTAGGCGTTTACGACGCCGACTTGGTCGAATTTAATTGACTCACATTTTTTGATTGAAGCAACATAGTAAAAGCATAAGCTAAGACAAAGCCTTGCATTTCAAACATGTGATCTCTAAATACAGAATCAAAAAAAGCTCTAACAATCCAAAATACTGCGAGCGAAAACAACACAACGCCCCACACATTTAATTCGTCGTCAGAATTCCTAATGTTTTTGAATCCAATTTTTGAGAAGTTTATAAGTACAAACAGATAAAGCCCAGCGCCAATCCAGCCAATTGCCAGGGCCGTATCTATCCACCCATTGTGCGCATGGGCCATGTCAATCACGGGTTCAGGGCATTCTTTTCTCAGCAATTTTTTATAGGCCTGGCGTGAGCCATCGATACCCCACGGATTTTTCGATACAAGCTCCACCCCTGAGCGAAAAAGGATAACTCGAGATCCATCTCCGTTGTTGACACTCGCAATAATGCGCTCTGACTCTGCGCCTGCTCCGTATTTATCAATAATTTGATGCTCAACACTTTCAGTTCCAAGGCATTGGACTTGCAGTGCGTTGCCAAGCAACCCAGAAGTCATGCCTGACTCCATATGGCGCCAGCGAGAATCTGTTTTAGCTGCTATAACAAATATAAGCAGCGACACAATTAAAAGGCATCCAAATAATAGGAAAATTTGTTTTTTTTGAGTTTCTCGCTGCGACCAGTAAGCCACACCGAACACAAGAATCAGACCGAACACGCTAAATGCGAGACCTGCTCGCGATCGAGCAAGTGCTGTGCTCGTAAGGCAAGCAAGGATAAGGAATATTAGTGTAAATTTAGGTGACTTTTTACAAGCAACCAAACTTGCAGCAAGCAATATAACTGCTTGACCAGATGCATACCCTAAGTCGGCATGGTGCGTCTCCCTACCCCACCCTTGAGCGATCGTCGATGTTTCCAACGATTGAACGGCAAGAATGCAAAGATGAATCAGTATGGTTATGCAGCTCAAAAAACCTAGCTGAAGGGCGCTTCCTATTCTGTAAGGCACCAATAATTGCGCTGCCCCAGCACCACATACCATAGCGAGCAAGCCCATTCCCCACTGTTTACCTAGACTTTCCCATGCCACTGTGGGGTTTTGTGAAAAAAGTGGGAATAAAAGGAGGTAAAAGGCCCAAATAAATACAGGTACGGGTAACTGAGGAAATGACCGCATTTTGAAAAATTGCCAAGTCAGCACAACCAACGCAATCAACATAGAGAGTGACCGCAATGCAATAGTTTGTGACATTGGCAACACGGCAATGTAAGTTGCGCAGCTTAATACGATCCAAAAAATAGAATCGCGATAGGAAAATTCTTTCAACATGGTTGTATCTTATTTATTTTTCGATTCCATAAAAACCTTTTAATCAGGCTTTTCGGCGCATCCTGTTTCAAGGCGTTTACTCGCAACAAGTAGCGCTCATTAAGTTCCAATGTCCACTGAGTCTTTCGTTTAATTTTAAGCTGTGCATCTATCGCCACAAAATTACCCAGTCGTGTGTGTTCAAACCGGGCATCCGGATGTTTCATCTGCAACAACTTTTTATTCACTTTAATTAGCTTTCGCGCTTGCTGGCTACCCTGAAACGTAGCGCTGCCCACATGCAGAACGAACACGTCCTCGGTAATCATCTGTTCGTATCCCGCTTTTCTCAGACGCAAACTGAAATCGAAATCTTCGTAGTATCCCAAACCAAATGCGGGATCAAGACCCTCTAACTCTAGCCAAACATCATGTCGTATTGCGATGCAAAAAAAATCGCACCGGTATGTGGGAATCAAATGATGGGTCGGGTTGGTATTGATCCACTGCCCAATTTGCAGCCAGTCTGCCTGGGTGGCCTCTGGCTTCCAAAGCCTTTGGCCGTTTCCAGCTGCATTGGTCACTGGACCAAGCATCGCCACATTGTCTGGGGCCTCCCTGATAACTCCCTTTAAAGCATCTAGGGTGTATTCAGGAAAAACTGTGTCGTTATTGACGAGAAGGATCCACTGACCTCGGGCATGGGATACACCCCAGTTCATGCCGCCAGCGAAACCGCGATTGCTATCGCTTAACAAGCACCGAATTGAAGGGTGTGCAACACACCAATCCGCCGTCTTTTCAGCAGAACCATCCGAGGAGCCGTTATCGACAACCAATATTTCAATGTCTTTATCTCCGAACCAAGGCCGCAAAGACTCCAGGCACACTTTGGTAGTTAACTCAAAGTTTCGAAAACCAAGGACCACCAGCGAAAGTAACGGTGGTGTCATAGAAAACTCAGCATCCTGTTAACAGTTTCCTTGGTGGTGTATGGGCTTGTCCGAAAATTATCATTTAGATTTTTGTTTGACCATTTCTCATAAAGGCCCAACAAAGCGCTCGCGAGTAGATTCGTCATTTCTAGTGGAGCGGTTTCTTCCTCTGGAACTTGCACTACTTCATGGCCCTCTTTCACAAGCAGCAACTCCATTTGTGGATTGCGATAAACTAGCGCCAATATAGGCCGTTGCATCCAAAAATACTCGTACATTTTAGAGGGAATGTACTCTGCGCATATTGGTTCATTGCCGTGCAGCAGCAGCAGCACATCCATAGAACGCATCAACTTTAAAATTTGATCCCGCCCGCTCAATCCCAGTCCCGGGTCTGCCTCGATACGCCCAAAATGCTTCACATGATTACTGATATTTGAGATTTCGAGGTGCGCCTTTGACCCCGAATCAAGAGGGCCCCCATAAGCGTGAAGTTCCATAAGTGCGAAAACTTCAGGTTGCTTTTTTTGAATTTGCTCCATTGCAGCCAACATGGATAATAAATTACGGGTGGTTGACAGGGCGCCAAAATGACCAATTCTCATTTTTTCGGTTGGTCTGTATTCAGGCATCACCTGAAAAGGCGAATCAATCCCAGGCAAAACCATGTGGCCTCTTTCTCCCAATTGCGGGTGGCGTCGTTTTGCACTGGCAAGCGCTTGATCCGTAAACCAAATCGCGGTATCTGCGTTCGTGCAAATGACCTGCTCAATACGGGCTTGCATACGTTCTTGCGGTGTGTCGGGCGTTTTACCAGGCATAACCAAGGGGTCATGTACCTCAGCCAACCAACGAGTTCCTAGATGTTTTTGCAGCGCCCGCGCTGCCACATGGGCAGCGAACGCGCCGCCTGTCGAGTAAATCAGATCAAAGTCGCGATGACGCGCGAGCCGTCGGCCTTTAATGTAAGCACTTATCCACCACGACCAAGAACTCTCAACTGGCCGCATGAGTTTCTCTATGAGCATGAAAGGCAAAAGCGGCAAAGAGAGAAGCACCATTACAAGCCGGTACGCCAAGGCGGACGCGATGTGCTTACGCAGCACATGGCGTATTTCAAAGCGGATTCCTGCAGCCCCCATAGGCCACAGGCGATAGTGCTCGTAGCGCGTATCTTGTCGTCCAGAAACTCCACTGAGCACCACTAATTCAACTCCTGCGGCCTCTAGGTGCGGAAGTTTGTCCGTAATCGTTTGACTAGCTGCGCGACCATCCATATTAAAAGCATGGGACAACACCAACCACCGTTGCGTGTATTTCTTTGAGATCTTCTGGGCGATCGCATCATAACTAGAAGCCGCTTTGACCCATGTATGTTCAATGGCGAACGCAGCGGCATTTTTTGAAAGTTTCTCAGAAAAATTAGCATCGCCTAGAAGACTGCCAATTGCCGTAGCAAGGACCTCCTCATCCTTTGGATTTTTCAAAAGCAGTGCATTCACACCATCTGTCAGGTCTTGCGCAATTCCGCTGTAGGGCGAAGCACTTACAACCACCGGCAAGCCATGGGCCATCGCCTCTAGAACCACCATGCCGTAGGAATCTTCGAGCGTGGGGTGAACCAATAAATCAGCGGCTTGGTACGCTGACTCCATATCGGCCAAGCTTCCCAAAAAATGAACACGTTGCGTTAGGCCGTTAAGCTGGGCCAAGCGCTGCATGGCTTGAACCCCTTCTGAATTTCCAACAACAACAAGATGCGTTTTTTCAGGTAACTTTTTCAAGGAACTCAAAAGCGTAGGCAGGCCTTTTTTGACGAAATCATTGCCTACAAATAAAAGCAGCGAAGCTTCTTGCGGTAAACCGTGTTTTTGCCGAGCCGCTTGACGCGTCTCCTTCGATGCCCACCCCGGGGCATTCGCAACGCCGGGCGTCACCACACTCAGCATCGGTAAAGCCTCAAGGTAAGTCGATCCCAGAATTTCTTTGAGCGCAGAAGAAGCGCAGACGACTTGTTTTTTCCGGGCAAATGCATACCTGCGTTTTTCAAGCCAAAGGTAAGCCAGCAAGCGCGGGCTGCTTGCGGCTTTGAGCCATCGCAAGGCCAGCGCCACGCCCTCTTTATCTTTGAATAAGGTGTATTTGATGGGTAGTACGTGCACTGTTTGCACGTTGCCATGCCACGTATTTTCATGCGAGTGAACGATGTCAAAACCGGAC
>QYPA01000152.1 GCA_007279715.1 Comamonadaceae bacterium
CTTTGTAGCAAAGGACCCTGCACATCCCAATCCACCTTCCCTTGTAAGTTAGGTACCGGGCACAGCACATAAAAACTATCGCATCCGGCAGGTGCAAAACTGGGATCTGTCGCTGTGGGACGATGGAGATACAAGGAAAAATCATCAGAAAGTGTTTTGTGGTCAAAGATGTCGGCAAGCAGTTCGCGGTAGCGTTCGCCCATCCATATGGTGTGGTGCGCTACCTCTGGGTAGGTTCGCTTGGTCCCAAAATAAAAAACATACAAGCCCATTGAAAATTGCGCGCTTGCAAGTTTCACGGCCGATGAAATCGAGCGATCCGCAGGGGATACCATTTCGCCATAGAGATGCGCTGCATCGGCGTTTGAAACGATGACATCCGCATCGAGTGTGCGACCATCCTCAAGAACCACTGCGTGGGCTATTCCCTTTGTGATCTTAAGAGATTTAACCGTTTGGCCGAGTTGGATATCAATGCCCTGTCGGACCATTAATTCTTCGAAAGCCTCGGTAATTGCGCCCGTACCGCCCATCGCAAAATGGACACCATACGCACGTTCTAGATAGTGAATCAAACCATAAATACTGGTTGTATCAAAGGGGTTGCCACCCACCAGCAGGGGCTGAATCGAAAAAGCTTGACGCAGCTTTGGGTTGATCAAAAACCGTGACACCATTTGCCATACGGTTTCATAGGAGCGCAAACCTAAAAGCTGAGGGATTTGCCGCACCATGGTGATGAATTTATGGAACGGTTGGGCGGATAGCTGCGTAAATCCGACATCGAAGATCCGCTGGGAGTGCTTCAATAGTTTTTGATAGCCGTCGCAGTCCTTGGGTTCAATGCGCCTAATTTCAGCCAGGGTTTCTTCAAGTGTTCCGCCATAGTCAAACTTTTCCCCATCTGAAAATACGAATCGGTACCAAGGTGTCAGCGGAACAAGAGTGACGTGGTCGGAGAACTTTTCACCAAACAGTGAAAAGATCTCTTCAAAAAGAAAAGGGGCAGTGATGACGGTAGGGCCGGCGTCATGTCTAAACCCATCACGCTCAAAGACTTGGGCACGTCCGCCAAGCTGGGAACACCGATCGATCAGCGTAACCTGATAGCCCTTAGCGCGTAATCGAAGGGCCGCAGCTATTCCGCCAAACCCTGCGCCGATGACAATTGCTTGCATTAATAAGTTTCGAATTGTGCAATAGTGTCATTCAACGTCGTGCGCATTTTTGTGCAGTAGGAGATCAACAAAAGGCCGGATTGATGGGGTAACTGCAATGCATAGTCTTCACACTGCTTGAGGTGATCGATTGCAAGAGTAGAGGCTTGTGCAAAAGGGTCATCATGTCCCAGTTGTTGCTTAAGCAGTAAAACAATGTTCAGCGCAGGTGGTGGGACCTGGTGCTGGGATGCTCGCTTTGAATCCGCGGCATGGTCTTGTAAATCATCAATGATTTGATAACCCACCGCAAAATGATCGGCGGCAGACTTGGCAACAGAAATGGATTCCGGATACCCGGCGACGAGCAATCCAAGCTCAATCGGTAAGCCCAAGAGGGCACCCGACTTGGCCTTGGCGATGGCAATATATTGGTCTACAAGGTCTGTGTGTGAATCTAAGGCGCTCAAATCGGCGCACTGTCCGGCAATAGCGCGGCTGGTTCGCTGGTGCACCATGTCTAAAACGGCAGGCAGCTTGTCAGTTCGAGTGAGTTGGCATAAGACGCCATAAGAGGCGGATAAAAGCAAATCCCCACAACAGATAGCAAAGTTCTCGCCATATTTGGACCACAGGGTGGGCTGGCCGCGACGGAACAAATCGCCGTCCTGAAGGTCGTCGTGGACGAGGGACGCATTGTGTAAAAGCTCTGCACATGCAGCAAGACACACAGCGTCAGAATCTTGGATGCCCAAAGAAAGAGCGGCAGATAAAGCCAGCTTAGCCCGAACTTGCTGCCCGCCGGAGCGCAAGTGGTAAGCAACCGCTAAAGAAACATTGTGTGCTGGAGTGGAGGCCAACTCCTGAGTGCAACGCGTTGCGTTAAGCATTCTTGCTTGCACATCTTCAAGCAAAGAGACGAGTTTGACGTCTGTCAATTCTGAACAATTTAAACGAGGCGTCGGCATAACAAGCGGCTCCGTCTGAACGAGCCAAGTACAAAGAAGACATGACCCAATAAAAGAACCTTCCTCACTCGCAGAAGTGAAGAAGGTTCAAACCAAACGCGCTAATTATTTGTGCGAATGACCTTCAGACTCTTTGACCGCAACGGTCCAGATGATCAAGCCAAAGGCAATCTTGTTCAAAACGTCAGCCAAGTTGTAAATGATGTTGAGAGCATTTGCACTGTTTGCAGGGCTGCTGCCTGTCAAGTATCCAAAGAAGTAGCCCAATGGGTAGATGGCCCAACCAATCGTAACAATCAAACGCATGGTGTTGAATGCCGATTGAACGGAAGCAGGTGCGCTATTGGCGTTGATCTTGCTGGCTTCGCCCATGAAGATTTCATAAAGAATGTAAGCCCAGCCCACCATACCAATGATGAAGGCAGGCAGAACAGCCATGTAACCGGCTTCACCCACGTATCCACCAACTAGCATCACTAAAGTACCGATCATTAGGCGCCAAAACACGCCAGCAGGAACTTTGGTAATCGCAGAAAGAATCAAGTAAAACTCGATCATCAAGAGTGGCACAGTGATAAGCCAGTCGATGTACCTAAATACGGTGGGTGTTGAGCCGGTTGTGACCCAAACTTCGCGCATGTAGAAATAGTGGACCGCAGCGACCAAGGTGACCAGTCCGGAGACTGTCAACGAAGTCTTCCACTTTGCAGAGACGCGATCACGCTCTAAAAAGAAGAATGCAGTGGACGCCACAAGGGCCATTGAAATAAGCCAGAAAGATATTCCTACAAAATCCTCGGGCTTGAGGACCGCCCCCGCGTTCGCTGATGCTTGGCTAACACCAAAAAGCAAGCCTAAGGCGATGGCCGGGCTGGCAATTGACTTGAGCCAATTCATTTTTAACTGCATACGTATCTCCTAAAAGTTGTTTGGTTTTCAATAGAACCACGCAAACGATAATAGATTTTGATTACGATGTAAATAATTGACAGGCTAGTAGGGTTTTTGTCGAGGCTAAAAAAGGGGGTCTGAGTCTTCGGTTTGCAAAAATGCAACATTTTTTCAGTACGAAAGTGCGGGTTAACCCTTAAATTTTTGTGCAATTTGCAAGGGTCATTTCTTCATCGCTTGTGTCGAAATCAAAATTCGGTCGGTATAAGCGATGGCCAGGGCGCTTAGTAAGAAAGTAATATGAATCAAGGTTTGCCAAAGCAGCACTTTCGTGTCGTAGTTGGCGGCGTTGATAAAGGTCTTTAGCAAATGGATCGAGCTAATGCCAATGATGGCTGTTCCGAGCTTCACTTTCAATACCGATGCGTTCACGTGGTCTAACCACTCGGGCTGGTCGCGGTGGCCTTCTAAGTCCATTCGACTGACAAAGGTCTCATACCCACCCACGATCACCATGATCAGTAGGTTAGAAATCATCACCACATCAATCAACGCTAAGACCACCAGCATGATGAGCGTTTCATTGAGACCGGTAAGAGGCGCATCGGCTTGGTAGCCCATGCTGCTTACCAAAGCCTGAAGCGCGGCTTGGCTACCAAAAGCAGCTTCTATCAAGTGCACTAACTCGACCCAAAAGTGGTAAACGTAAACGCCTTGCGCCGCAATTAAGCCTAAATACAAGGGCAGCTGCAACCAGCGGCTGGCAAAAATAAAAGCTGGCAACGGCCGCAGTGGTTTCGGTGAAGGTGGTTTGTTTTGCATGAGACTCCCCTGATTGATTATGGTTTTTTTGCAGCTGCAGCCGCAGCTAAAAAGTCTTGCAGCATCGCGCTGTCATCAAGCGTACCCAGCGATTGAGAATGGTATTCAGGATGCCACTGGACAGCCGCCACATAAGCACCATCGGTGTGCCGAATGGCTTCAATTAAGCCGTCGTCGGGACAGCGCGCCTCCACAACAAAGCCGGGCGCTAAATCTTTGATGCCCTGGTGGTGAATGCTGTTAATTTTGGGGTGGTGTGTTTGCGTGAGTAGCGAATGTAATCGGGTACCGGCAACGACATCCACGCTGTGAAAATGATGGTCAAACACGTCGCTGTCACGGTGTGGTGCTGATTGAGCAAGTTGCGTGGGAATGTCTTGGTACAAGGTGCCGCCAAAGGCCACGTTGATGAGCTGCAAGCCTCGGCAGACTCCAAAAACAGGTTTCCCTGCTGCAACAAAGGCACGAACCAAAGCGATCTCATAGGTGTCGCGCTGGCGGTCGCCGCTCCAGCTCGGATGCAGTGGCTCTTCGCCGTAGCTGCCAGGCCAAACATCGGCGCCGCCATGTAAAACCAAGGCGTCAAGCCATTGGGCGTAATCGTCCGCGTTGATGCAAGCGCCTGTTGTCTTATCTTCTGAAAACGATGATGGCACCATCACTGGGAGGGCGCCCCCGCGGCTAACCCAGTGCGCCATAGACTCCTCAATGTACTGCAGGGTCTTGGGCGCGTAGGCATTGCGCGTCGGATCGGGGTACATGAAACACGCGCTGATCCCTATTTTAAGGCGCTGCTTCATGGTGTGAGAACGCTTGCTTATTTCGACAAAACCCGAACCATCTCCAAGCACTTGTTGGAGTAGCCCCATTCGTTGTCGTACCAACTCACGACTTTGATGAAGGTGCCATCTAGCGCAATACTGGCATCAGCGTCAAAAATGGAGGTGCGGGCATCGCCGCGGAAGTCGGTGGCTACGACTTTGTCTTCGGTGTAGCCCAAGATGCCTTTGAGTGCACCTTCACTTTGGGCTTTCATTTCTGCGCAAATCTCAGCCATCGTGGCCTCATTGTTGAGCTCGCAAGTTAAGTCCACAACCGAGACGTCACTGGTGGGTACGCGAAACGACATGCCCGTGAGTTTTTTGTTCAAGGCTGGAATCACAACGCCTACCGCTTTGGCAGCGCCTGTGCTCGAAGGAATGATGTTTTCTAAGATGCCACGCCCGCCACGCCAGTCTTTATTACTAGGACCGTCCACGGTTTTTTGGGTTGCAGTAGCGGCATGTACAGTGGTCATCAATCCCCGTTTGATGCCCCACTTGTCATTGAGCACCTTGGCCACTGGTGCCAAGCAGTTGGTGGTGCACGAGGCGTTGGAGACAATTGTTTGACCTGCGTAGGTTGTGTGGTTCACGCCAAACACAAACATCGGCGTGTCGTCTTTGCTGGGTGCCGAAAGCAGTACTTTTTTAGCGCCCGCGGCCAAGTGTTTTTCGGCAGTGGCTTTGTCTAGGAACAAGCCGGTGGCTTCGATGACAACATCGGCCCCCACTGCGCCCCA
>QYPA01000080.1 GCA_007279715.1 Comamonadaceae bacterium
GCGTGGCGCTCCATGTATTCACTCATGTCAAAGCGAATCAAATCGATGCCCATGATGTAGGCCAGCTGCTTAGCGGCTTCGGTTTTACCCACGCCCGTGGGCCCGCTGAACAAGAAAGAGCCAATCGGCTTATCGCCCTTGCCCAATCCAGAGCGCGCCATTTTGACCGCCGAAGCCAAGATGTCCACTGCCTTGTCTTGGCCAAAAACCACGCTTTTGAGGTCACGATCCAAGGTTTTTAATTTGCTGCGATCGTCTTGGGACACATTGGCTGGCGGAATACGGGCAATCTTGGCAACGATCTCTTCAACCTCGGTTTTAGAGATGGTTTTCTTGCGCTTATTCGCTGGCAATATTTGCTGCGCGGCGCCGGCCTCATCAATCACGTCAATCGCCTTATCTGGGAGCTGGCGATCGTTAATAAACTTTGCGCTTAACTCGGCCGCAGCTTGGAGCGCGCCCAAAGCGTATTTGACTTTGTGGTGTTCTTCAAAGCGCGACTTCAAGCCCTTGAGAATTTCTACCGTTTGCTCCACGGTCGGCTCGACCACGTCAACCTTTTGGAAACGACGCGACAGCGCTGCGTCTTTTTCAAAAATACCGCGGTACTCCGTGAAAGTGGTTGCCCCGATGCACTTGAGCTGGCCTGAACTCAAACTGGGTTTGAGCAAGTTGGAAGCGTCCATGGTTCCGCCAGACGCTGCGCCCGCCCCAATCAGGGTGTGAATTTCATCAATAAACAAAACCGCATGCGGGCGGTCTTTCAAGGCCTTGAGTACGCCTTTTAAGCGTTGCTCAAAATCCCCTCGGTATTTGGTTCCCGCCAAAAGCGCGCCCATGTCCAAGGAGTACACCACCGCTTGGGCCAGTACTTCGGGAACGCTGTTTTGCGAAATACGCCAAGCCAAGCCCTCGGCAATCGCCGTCTTACCTACGCCAGCTTCACCCACCAACAAGGGATTGTTCTTGCGGCGGCGGCAGAGAATTTGGATCACGCGCTCAACTTCGTGCTCCCGCCCAATCAGTGGATCGATCTTTCCGTCTTTGGCAAGCTGATTCAAATTTTGCGTGTACAGCTCCAAAGGTGACGCTTTTTCGTTCTTTTCGCTGCCTGTATCTTCCGCTTCCGGCGAACCTTCAGAACCTTTACTGGCTTCTGGTGGCTCATTCTTTTTAATGCCGTGGGCAATGAAGTTCACAACATCCAAACGGGTTACCCCTTGCTGGTGTAAATAGTAAACCGCATGGGAGTCTTTTTCACCAAAGATGGCGACCAACACGTTGCTGCCCATCACCTCTTTTTTTCCACTGCCTGTGGATTGCACATGCATGATGGCACGCTGAATAACGCGCTGAAAGCCCAAAGTGGGCTGGGTATCAACATCATCCAAGCCAGCCACTTGCGGCGTATTGTCTTTAATGAAGTTGGTCAGTGATTTGCGAAGGTCGTCCACATTGGCAGAACACGCCCGCAAAACTTCGGCCGCGCTAGGGTTATCAAGCAAAGCCAAGAGCAAATGCTCTACCGTAATAAATTCGTGGCGTTGTTGACGCGCCTCGACAAAAGCCATATGCAGACTTACTTCTAATTCTTGGGCGATCATGACGCTTCCTTATTCCCGTTCATTTTTGAAACTGTACCCCGCTTAAATAAGCGGCGGTGCTTACCAACCACTGTCTCTTAATAGCCTTACAAATCGATAGGCTCGCTCACACACTGCAAGGGATGGCCCGACTTTTGTGCCGCTTCCATCACCTGGTCGACCTTGGTCGCTGCGACATCCCGAGAATACACGCCGCACACCCCTCTTCCATCCAAATGGATTTTCAGCATGATCTGTGTGGCCGTCTCTAAATCCTTGGCAAAAAACTCCTGAATCACCATCACAACGAACTCCATGGGCGTGAAATCATCATTCAACATTAGCACCTGGAACATCTGGGGCGGCTGAACCCGCTGGGGAAGCCGCTCCAAAACTACAGCACCGCCATCGTCTTGTTTAGGGGTGACTTGGGGTGCTGTTCGCGGCTTAGAAGGAATTTTGGTTGCCATGGAGTTATTTTATAGACCGCACCATCGTAATGCAGCCCGTGGGGTAATTGGTGACATTGGGCTCAATTTCAAGCGCCCAAAGAAAAACCGCCAGAGCGAATCAACGCATCCAGCGGTTGGTGGTCTCGACAATCGGGCTCAATTCCGCCCGATTGCAGCCGTTTTTACATATGGTCAATCATCACTTGGCCAAATCCAGAGCAACTCACCTGGGTCGCGCCGTCCATCAAGCGGGCAAAGTCGTACGTTACTTTTTTGCTGTGGATGGATTTTTTCATTGAGCTGATGATCAAATCAGCGGCTTCAACCCATCCCATGTGGCGCAGCATCATTTCTGCCGACAAAATTTCAGAACCGGGGTTCACGTAATCTTTACCGGCATATTTAGGAGCGGTTCCATGGGTCGCCTCAAACATGGCGATGGTGTCGCTCAGGTTGGCACCAGGCGCAATACCAATACCGCCGACTTGGGCCGCCAAGGCGTCTGATACGTAATCACCGTTCAAATTCAAGGTAGCGATCACGCTGTATTCCGCTGGACGCAACAAAATTTGCTGCAAGAACGCATCGGCAATGCTGTCCTTGACAATAATTTCTTTGCCCGTCTTTGGATTTTTAAATTTGCACCACGGTCCGCCGTCAATCATCACCGCGCCAAACTCTTTTTGTGCCAAGGCATACGCCCAATCACGGAAGCCACCTTCGGTGTACTTCATGATGTTGCCTTTATGAACAATCGTCAGGCTGGGTTTGTCGTTGTCGATGGTGTACTGGATCGCTTTGCGAACCAAACGCTCGGTTCCTTCGCGTGAAACGGGTTTGATACCGATACCAGAGGTTGCAGGGAAACGGATTTTCTTGACGCCCATTTCGTCTTGCAAGAATTTGATGAGCTTTTTGGCTTTATCGGACTCGGCTTCAAATTCAATACCTGCGTAAATATCCTCTGAGTTTTCACGAAAGATCACCATATTGGTTTTTTGGGGTTCTTTCACCGGGCTTGGCACGCCGTCAAAATATTGAATTGGGCGCAGGCAAACATACAAGTCCAACTCTTGGCGCAAAGCGACGTTCAAAGAACGGATACCGCCGCCCACAGGCGTTGTCAGCGGGCCTTTGATGGACACCACGTAATCGCGAATCGCGTGAAGGGTTTCTTCAGGGAGCCAGACATCGGGGCCGTACACATTGGTCGATTTTTCACCCGCAAAAACTTCCATCCAGTGAATTTGTCGCTTTCCGCCATACGCCTTGGCAACAGCGGCGTCGACCACTTTCAGCATCACCGGCGTAATATCAGCGCCGGTTCCGTCACCTTCAATAAACGGAATAATGGGTTGATCAGGGACATTCAAAGACATGTCTTTGTTGACTGTGATTTTTTGACCTTCTGTGGGAACTTTGATGTGCTGGTACATGAAGTGAGTCTCGTTGTATGTGAATGATAAAAAGTGGGTTAGGCCCCGTCTAAACGCAGCCTCCTACTCTGTAAACGGATTTTAGTCTTGAATAATTACTCGATTCTGTCAAAACCAGGCCCTCATCCCCTTGCAAAATCCAGCTGTCTGCTTTAGTTCCATCACAATGCGCCTATGAAAAACCTTCACTTGCTCGCTTTTTTAATTGCCTTGGTGTTGTGCGCCCCCGTTTTGGCCCAAGGACAAGCCCAACTCAACCTACCGCGAACCATCCTCTCGGCCGGAATCCATCAAATTGATGCCCAAGTCGCCCGGACACCCGAGGAGCATGCCATCGGTCTGATGTTCCGAAAAGAAATGCCCCCAAACGAAGGGATGCTTTTCGTTTTCAACGCGCCTTCTAAGCAATGCTTTTGGATGAAAAACACGCTATTGGGTTTAACTGCCGCTTTTGTAGCTGACGATGGGACGGTGGTGAATCTCGAAGACATGCAAGCCAACACCACCGAATCACACTGCTCCACCAAGCCGGTGCGCTACGTGCTTGAGGTCAATCAAGGTTGGTTCGCAAAAAAAGGCATCAAGGCCGGCGCAAAATTGAGTGGGGCTCCTTTCAAAGCTGCGCCTTAACCCACTAATTCAACTAGTCCAAAAGCTCCAACATCAACGCGATACGCGCTTTGACCGCCGAAAGCGGGCTCGCCTCCAATAATTTGGGCTCTGCTCCGTTAGGCTGCGGCAACACCACGCTCCCTGTTGCGCAGCGGGTGGTTCTGATGACCCGAACGCCTTGGGCTTGGGCGGTATGCAAAGCCTGTGACAAGTCGTGGTGAATATCGCCATTGCCCGTTCCGGCAACAACGATCCCCCGCAAGGGGCTATCGCCTTGTGCGGTATGCGCACACATTGCCCGAACGGATGCACCATTCGCACCAGCATGGCTCATCACTATTTCAACTCTTGGCCAATCTTGCTTTGCGCTCGCCTGCGGGCTTAAGGATCGATGGGTAACCGTTTCGAGCAAATCGGGCCAAGCGCCAAAAAGCCGCAATTGGCCTTCTTCCACCACGCCCACGGGCCCCACCTCCCCTGAATCGAAAGCATCAAGACAGTAGGGATGAACTTTTTGAACGCGTAAGGCACTGTGCACCGTCGCACTGCAAACCAACAACACCCCATACGCGCCTTGGGTTGTGGCGACACCTAGCGCATCCACCATGTTTTGAGGACCATCGGAATGGGATGAAGTCGCAGGCCGCATGGCGCAGGTTAAGACAACCGGCTTGGAACGCAACAAGGCTGCGGGAACGGTGCGGGCTAGGAAATAGGCCGTTTCCTCTGCCGTGTCCGTTCCATGGGTAATCACAATCGACCGCACATCGGCTTGGCTCAAGTAATGAACCACCCTGCCCTGCAGTTGCTGCCAATGGCTGGGGTCAAGGTCTTTGCTATTCAATTGGAAGACTTGCTCAGAATGCAGCAAAGCACCCCGGAGTTGGCCCCGCAGCCCAGGAATCGCCTCCAAAAGCTGGCCGACCTCAATTTGAGCGGCTTGGTAGCTAACGTTGTCTTGGGATGACTGCGCCTGACCGGCAATCGTTCCCCCCGTACCCAAAAAAACCACACGTTGTTGCATCAGATCAACTTCCTCTTGCAAAAAAAATAAAACTGTATAAAAATACACGTACTGTTTATAAAAACAGCGTGTTTAAAACCACAGGCCTCAAAACCTGAACCAGGAGCCAGTATGCTCGAAAGCCCCAAGCTGACCGCACGTCAACAGCAAATTCTTTCACTCATTCAAAGTGCCATCTCCCGAACCGGTGCGCCCCCCACCCGCGCTGAAATCGCCACGGAGCTCGGTTTTAAATCAGCCAACGCCGCCGAGGAACATCTCCAAGCCCTCGCTCGAAAAGGTGTCATCGAGCTCGTCAGCGGAACCTCCCGCGGCATTCGCTTGCTAGGCGACGCACTTCGCAGCTTACAGGCCTCCCGGTCTAAACAATTCGACTTGCCCATGCCTGGACTTGCCCAACTGGCCTTGCCCTTGATTGGCCGCGTCGCAGCGGGCTCGCCTATCTTGGCCCAAGAGCATGTCGACCAAACCTATTACGTAGAAAACAGCTTATTCCAACGCCAACCCGACTATTTACTCAAAGTACGCGGCATGTCCATGCGCGATGCAGGAATCATGGACGGCGATTTACTGGCAGTTCAATCCACCAAAGAAGCCAAAAACGGGCAAATTATCGTGGCGCGTATTGGTGAAGAAGTCACTGTCAAACGCTTTCGCCGCAATAAGGAAGTGATTGAGCTGCATCCTGAAAACCCCGATTTCCAAACCATCATCGTTGAACCCGGCGAACCCTTTGAGATCGAAGGCCTTGCCGTCGGACTTATCCGCAACACCATGTTGATGTAATTTTGCTGACCCATTTTTCACCAATATCGAAAGTTTGAAATGAAATTCCCCACTTACCCCAGCGCCAACACAAACCAACGCAGCCCCTTTCACCAACAAAGAAAAGCGCTACGGATTGTCCGCGTGGTTGAAGCCGGCCAAGCCCGCAGCAGCGTTGGCCGAATGATCATCTCCGGCTGCATTACCGACATCTGCGCTGAATTAGACCGCCTAGCACAACGCGAATCTGCGATGGCATAAAAACAGGGCTTGCCCTGCGTCAAAATTTCATTAGGAGCGGGCACAATCCGTTCTATGAATATTGTGATACTTGACGACTACCAAGACGCTGTTCGCAAACTACATTGCGCCAGCAAACTTGACGCCTTTCAGGCAAAGGTTTACACCAATACCGTCAAAGGACTGGGCCAACTTACCGTGCGTCTCAAAGACGCCGAAGTGATTGTTCTCAACCGCGAGAGAACCCCTATTTCGAGACAATTGGTTGAGAAACTCCCGAAACTCCGGCTCATCGCACAAACCGGCTCGGTCGGTTCCCACATTGATGTAGACGCCTGCACCGAGCACGGCATTGCCGTAGCAGAGGGAAAAAGCTCTCCCCTTGCAGCAGCAGAGCTCACATGGGCGCTCATCATGGCCGCGATGCGCCGATTGCCACAGTACATCGGCAATTTAAAACATGGCGCGTGGCAACAATCGGGATTAAAAGTGGGAACCATGCCGCCTAACTTTGGTTTAGGCACTCAACTGGCAGGAAAAACACTTGGTATTTGGGGTTACGGGCGCGTTGGCCAATTGGTGGGGGCTTATGGCAAAGCCTTTGGAATGCAAACCGTGGTTTGGGGAAGTTCCGCATCAAGAGAAAAAGCCCTCGCAGACGGACATCTTTGCGCCTCCCACCAATCTGCATTTTTTGAACAATGCGATGTTTTGTCCCTGCATTTACGGCTCACCGATGCGACCAAAGGCATCGTCAAAAACGCCGATCTCTCGGCAATGAAAACTTCTTCTTTGTTAGTTAACACCTCACGCGCGGAGCTGATTGAGCCGGACGCATTGATCAGCGGATTAAACCGCGGACGCCCCGGTCTCGCCGCGGTGGACGTCTATGAAGTAGAACCTATCTTGCAAGGTCAAGCTCTGTTGCGTTTAGAAAACTGTATCTGCACGCCCCACATTGGTTATGTGGAGCAAGAACATTACGAGCTTCTCTTTGGCGCCGCATTTGACAACGTTGTGCGCTTCATCCAAGGTATCCCGACCAATATTGTGAATCCCGGCGCATTGCAAAATCACCGCTGACTTACTGATACCGCAAAGATAAGCAAGCGTATGAGGGCTTGCCTAGACACGAAGGTGACAAAACCCACCCCCACAATGTAACAAGGAGGTCACAATGTACCAACCCTCATTGAGAACCGCCGTAGCCAAGTTTCCCCATGGATGAACCCATTCTCACAATTGAAGAACGCACTGCGATCAACGCGGGGCGGTGGTTTTCAACACTCTCGCCGTCTTTAAAACACGATATCCTTCGCTGCGCCTACGTCAAACGGCACAACGATGGCGACCTCATCGCAGCGCGGGGTGAGCCGCCCGAGGAATGGGTAGCCTGCGCCAAAGGGGCGATACGGGTTAGCTCCACTTCTATTTCTGGCAAACAAATCACCTTGACCTATGTCGAGCCAGGCATTTGGTTTGGCGATGTCTCTATTTTTGATGGCGACCGGCGCACCCATGACGCCTACGCCCACGGCGAAAGCACGACCTTGTGCGTTGCCAAAGCAGATTTCAAAAAAATCCTCACCAACCATGTCGAACTCTACGAAGCCCTCCTTCGGCTTCATGCGCGGCGTATTCGCCAACTCTACGGTTTGGTTGAAGACCTCAACACCCTGCCCCTTCGCGCCCGCTTAGCAAAACAACTTTTGCATTTGGTGCGCAGTTACGGCGTTCCTTCTTTAAGCGACGGCAGTGAGGTTCGCATCGGCTTACAACTGGCGCAAGAAGAACTCGCCCAGTTGCTTGGCGCTTCCCGCCAACGGGTTAACCAAGAACTCAAATCGATGGAACGCGAAGACACGATTCGCATTGAGCCCGGTGGCCTGGTGGTTCGCGACCGGGTGGCACTCATGCGAATCGCTGACTCCGACATCTAAAACTTTTTAATTGGCACTTCCCAACACAACCTCCACACCATGAGCGACTTTGACCATTTTGTAGGCACCCGTGCGGTATCTGAGAACCAAGCCTTTGACATCGCGGCGCTCTCGGCGTGGTTAGACGTTCATTTGCCAGGATTTGTAGGCCCGCTAAAAGTAGAGTCATTCAAAGGCGGTCAAAGCAACCCCACCTACAAGCTCATCACCCCCAGCAAGAGTTATGTCATGCGGGCCAAGCCAGGGCCTGTCGCCAAACTTCTGCCTTCCGCCCACGCGATTGAGCGTGAGTTCGCGGTTATGCAAGGCCTCTACGGAACCGCGGTTCCCGTTCCGAAAATGCATTGTCTGTGTGAAGACGAAGCGATTATTGGCCGTGCCTTTTACGTCATGGAATTCATCGAAGGCCGCATCCTTTGGGATCAAACCCTTCCAGGCATGGAACCACCGCAGCGAAGTGCCATTTACGCAGAAATGAACCGCGTCATTTCGGCCCTTCACGCCGTTCCATTTGCAGAGCGCGGCTTGGCCAGTTATGGAAAGCCAGGTAACTTCTGTCTCTTATTCACCTCTCCTAACCCACCAGACCGACCC
>QYPA01000017.1 GCA_007279715.1 Comamonadaceae bacterium
TACACCTACAACGACGGCGCGGGAACCACGATCAGCCTCGCGCTCAAGCCGTATACCGGTGCGAACGTTGCAACGCTCAGCACGTCGGGTAATACCTTTGTTGGAACCTATGACGTTAAAGACACCGTCTATGTTCAAAACGGCACCAACTTCAACGGCACACCCGTGTTCGTCGGTACTCTCACCGTGGACCAAAAAGCCCTCACCCCAAGCGCTACGGGCGTGAGTAAGGTCTACGACGGCACAACCGCCATGGGCAATGTGGTTATTGGTATGACCGGCAAGGTCACGAACGACATCGTCACTATCAGCGGTAACGGGGCGTTTAGCCAAAAAGATGTGGGTACCAACTTGGGCTACGCCATCACCGGAATCACCTTAGCCTCCGCTGACGCAGGTAACTATTTCTTAAGCGGCGGGGCTAACAGCTTCTCTGGCAATGACGGCGCGATTACTGCCGCTTCCTTGGTGATTACCAGCGGCAATGTCACCAAGGTCTACGACCGAACGACTACCGCCGCCGGTGTGGCCCAGGTAGCCACTGGCTCACAAACCTTTGGCAGCGACTCGATCAGCGGTGGAACCTTTGCGTTTACGTCTGCGGCTGCGGGCGCGGGTAACAAGACTGTGACGGTGTCGGGCGTAACGGTTAACGATGGCAACAACGGCAATAACTATTCGGTAACCTACGCCAACAACACGACCAGCACGATTACCCAAAAAGCGCTGACCGCCAGCATGAGCGCTGCCAATAAGACCTATGACGGCAGCACCGCCGCCAGCGTCACCGGCAGCTCGACTGACATCATCACCGGTGACACCGTGACCTTTGCGAACACCAGCGCGACGTTTGATACTAAGAACGTAGGTACCGGTAAAACCGTTTCGGTCGCAGGTATCAGCCTCACAGGAACGGACGCAGGAAACTACAGCCTGCAAAGCAACACGGCCACGGCGCTTGCCGATATTCTTGCTGGCAATAATTCGGGCGGGAACGGAGGCGGCGGCGGCAGCAGCAACAGTAAGACACCCACCTTCTATGTCGTCCCTCGACCCATCACGCCCACAGAAAGCTCTGAAAGCGCCAACGCAAGCAACTTCAACACCGCAGGGGAAAACAACCTCCTCGTGATCCCAGCCTTGCGCCCTACCGCAGACAGCTGCACCCCCACCAACCTAGAAGATTGCCTGTGCGAAACCCAAGAGACTCGGGCGATTGAAGGCATCCAAATTTGCTACCAACCCAAGAAAACCGCGAGTACGGCGCAAGCTGCTGGGCGTAAGAGCTAAAGCACAATATGATTAAATAGGGTTTCAATGTTGGAGAAAACCCATGAAACCCTCTCTTGCCCTGCAAACTAATCGCGCCGCCATTCGCACTGTGGTTGAACGGCATCGCGGTAGCAACGCGCGGGTTTTTGGTTCCGTGCTCCATGGCGATGACCATGAGGGAAGTGATTTAGACATCCTGATTGATCCAACGCCTAACACCACACTGATGGATCTCGCCAAGATTCAGGTTGAATTAGAAACCCTTTTAGGCGTTTCAGTGGATGTACTCACCCCAAAGGGCTTGCCCGATAAGTTTCGCAACTCTGTTTTAGCAGAGGCGGTTCCTGTATGAACAAAGCGCTGCGAGTACCGGACTACCTAAAGCATATTCTTACTGCAATTGAGCGGATCGACCGTTATACAGAGAACATTGACGAACCTGGTTTTCTAAACAGCGAATTGGTTCAAGATGCGGTAATTCGCAACATCGAAATTATTGGCGAGGCCGCCAACAATATTCAACAGGTTGACGCAGCATTTGCTGCTGCACATGCTGAAATACCTTGGCAAGTTATGTACGCCATGCGAAACCGTCTTTCACACGGCTACGACAAAGTGGATTTTGAAATGGTCTGGAAGACAATTTCCAATGATTTGCCTGACTTATACAAACGGGTCAAAGCTGCTTCAATTTAACCAGCTAGGAAGTTAAACGGCAGTGTCAGTGAGAGGTCCATCTAGTATCTTTGACACTAGAAATCCAATAAATTCGCAAGATTTAACAAATCCTAACAATTCCACCATTTCCAGAATCGACTATTTAAACAAGCTTAAACATTAGGGGGTGCAAACAGCCCGAAAATCCACACTTCGCAAAAAATACATCGTTGTATTTTTAACTGGAATACTGGATTTTCAAGATGAACGCACTCTGCTACAAAATTGTTTTTTCTAAACGCCTCGGCGCCTTGGTCGCCGTTGGGGAACATACGGTGGGCCAAGGCAAAACGGCCAGCGGCTCGGGCGTTCGTTCTGTTGTTAACGTTGCGATCAGCAATTTCATTGGCGCACTCAGCGCTGTCTTTGCCGCAGTCGCCCTCACCTTCTTAACCGCCTCATTTACCGCCTCGGTTGGCTTTGCCGCAGGCCCTGCAGTCAACGCCCTGCCAAATGGCGCAAGCGTTAATAGCGGTAGCGTTGCGATTAGCAGCACATCCAGCAGCAACGCGGCTACGATGAACATCACCCAGACCACGGACAAAGCCAGCGTTAACTGGCAAAGTTTTAACATCGGCAGCACGGCCCGCGTTAACGTTCAACAAAACAGCGCAAGCTCCGTTCTACTTAACCGCGTTGTAGGTAACGACCCCAGCCAAATCTTTGGCAAACTATCGGCTAACGGTCAAGTGATTCTGATTAACCCAAACGGCATCGTCTTTGGCAGCGGCGGCTCTGTTACAGCCAGCGCCTTTACCGCCAGCGCCTTTGGCATCAACGAACAAGACTTTGCCAGCGGCAAATACAAATACACCCGAGGCGGCAGCACCGCAGGCGTAACCTTACAAGACGGCGCTACCCTAAATGCCACAGCCCCTGGTGGCCACATAGCGCTCATAGGCGCAAGCGTTGACAACCAAGGCCGGATCAGCACCCAACAAGGCGCAGTCGTTATGGCCGCTGGCGAAACCATCACCCTACCCGCTGGGCTAACTAACAACATCAGCGTGCCCCTGAGCGGCAAAGTACGCCTGGAGCTGCTGCCCTCCACCATCAACGCCATGGTCGCCAACAGCGGCACCATCACCACCGATGGCGGCCAAGTGCTGATGCAAGCCGCCGCACTGAGCGACGCCGTGGCCAGCATTACCCACACTGGCTCCATCGACACCACCGGCGATCAAGGCGGCGCGGTGACTTTGTTAGCAGATGGCGGCGTCATCAAAGCCACAGGCAGCATCACAGCCAACAGCTCGGGCAACGACGAACACGGTAAACAGCGCAAAGGCGGCGACATCATCATCGGTCGCGATGAAGAGACGAGCGTGTTGGCCAAGGCCACCAATGTCAGTGGTGCAACCCTTGAAAGTCAAGGTGGGTTTGTGGAAACATCAGGCGAATATTTAGCGACAACGGGAGTTAGGGTTCAAGCAAAAGAATGGCTACTCGATCCAAATGATATTGTGATTGGAAGCGCAGCCACTACAGTTGGATTTACTCCTACTGCAAATGGCACTTCACAAATCCTCGCCTCTGATATCATTACGGCGCTCACGGCTGGCACTAACGTGACTATTGCGACAAGTGAATCGGCATCAGGTGGTAACGGCGATATCACCGTCAATTCAGCCATCTCAAATACGGCGGCAGGCAAAACATTAACGCTTAATGCATATAGAAACATCACCTTAAATAGCAACATTACAGTTTCCAACCTTGCCCTCAATGCGGCAACAGGCAACATTAGCGGTGCGGCCAACTTAGCCGTGTCGGGTAATACAACCCTCAACAGCGCCACAACAGGAACACTATCAGGCGTAATCAGCGGCAGTGGCTCAGTCACAAAAACAGGTCTTGGCACCCAAATCTTAACGGGCGCTAATACTTATACAGGCGTCACCACTATTTCAGTTGGCACACTGCAAATCGGCAATGGCGGCAGCACAGGCACATTGGGCAATGGAGCTGTGACCTTAGTCAATGGCTCCAATCTGAATTACAAAAGCAATGTCACCACCACCATTGGGAATACGATTTCTGGCACCGGCAACGTGAATGCTGACATTACAGCAGGTGGGTTGACTGTCACTAACGGCATCAACTTAACAACGGGCAATATCAATCTCATTGGCTCTAATGCGGTGATTAATGGCGTGGGTGTCAAGATCAATGGCATCACATTGCAAGCAACGAAAATCGACGTGACTGGAACTGCGACAGGCACGAGCGGTACCAATAATAAGGGCATACAGTCGACAGGCACCCTGAGTGCCACAAACAACATCACACTCAAGGGCACAAGCACCTACACCACCGGAGTAGGTATTGAGGGTGGTTCAGTCACTGCGTCTGGTGACGTAGTCATCAAGGGTAACAACACTACTGGGTTGTATCAAGGTGTCAATATTGGCGGCGCTGTAACGGGTAAAAGTGTCGAGATCAAGGGTGATTCGACTGGCAACATAGGCGTTTCTATCGCTGCTGCAGTGGCGGCGACAGGAGGTGGCGTCAAGATTGAAGGAACTTCAATCAATAGCCAAGGTGTTTACGTCTCTAACTCCGTGACTTCTACGGCTGGTGATATGAATATTACGGGCGTTTCAGATAAGGCTGACGGTGTTTATGTCGGTAACAATCTGGCGTCTTCCAAAATCACTTCAAATAACGGTGCTATCAATATCACTGGCACATCGAATCAACTGCGTGGGGTTTGGGTTGACGGTAACGCCACAGTCCAATCCAATAAAGACGCAAGCACACCGATCACATCAGTGGGGGTGACGATCAAAGGCACCAGTACAGGGGGGGTGGCCAATAATAACGTTGGTGCTCAAATACAAGGGGTTGTTTCAGCAGCAGGCAAGTTGACCATCACTGGAGAGACTCAAAACAATGGGTTATATCAAGGGGTCAATATTGCGAAAGCAGTCAGCGGCGACACGGTTGAAATTACAGGGAAATCAGCTAAGCACTACGGTGTTGGCATAACGGGTTCGGTGACATCGACATCGACACCAGCAACACAGGGCACTGTGTACGGTACAGGCTCAAATGCCTTTATATCTGGCGACATTAAGATTGATGGCAGCTCAACGGGTTCTCATGGTGTTTGGCTCAACTCAAATTCAGCTACGCCAGCCATTAGTGCGACCAATCAACTGAATATTACAGGTGCATCCACAGCCACAGCCACTTCGCAACATGGCGTTTTCTTGGGCGTCACCAGCACAGTGCAAGGTAAAAATGTCACTGTGACAGGTGAGTCAATTAACGGTAACGCGGTGCAATCATATTCCGCCATCACCGCAACAGGCGGTGACGTTAACATCACCGGCACCAGCACCGGTACACCAAATACTGCTAGTGCATTGAGCTTGCAAGGCGCAATTACAGCCTATCAAAATGTCTCGATTGTGGGTGCAAATACCAACGCGGCAAATGGCTCGGCAGTCGCATTCATGAACAAAGCCGTGACGGCAAGCGACGGCAAAATCGACATCACCACATCGACACTTGGTACAACTGCCAACGCCTTGCAACTCGTATCTGGTGCCAATTTGAGCGCCAAGACAGAGGTGAACATCAAGACGGATACGCTGAGCCTCGATACAACTAATGCCTCAATCAAGGCAGGTGTCTCAATCCCGACAGCACCTACGGGGACCGTCACCATAAAAACAGATACGGCTGCTGCCAAGATCAACATTGGCGCAGCAGATGCCGGTTCTGCAACCACAAGCGCTCGAACCCTCGGCCTGTCCAACGCCGAACTCAACCGCATCACCGCAGGCGAATTGCTCATTGGTGACGCCACCAACACAGGTGGGCTCAAAGTCTCGGCCGCAACCACCACCAATTCCACCACAGGCAATCTCTCCTTGCAAACCGGCGGTGGTATGTCAATCACTGGTGCGTTGACAGCAGGCAACAACACCTTAAAAAATATCACTCTTTTGGCAAAATCAAGCGGTTTCGGGCTGACGCATCAGGCCAAGGTTAAAGGTGACAACATCACCATGCGGGCGGAATCCAATGCTACAGCTGGGAATATCTTGGGGTACTACGGTGCAGGCAGCGACGCACAATTCGAGGCGGCCAAGTCCCTCAATCTGACAGGCATTACCTCAAGCCAAGGAAATGGTTTTTACAGCATTGGCGGGACTTACACAGCAGGTACCGGTATCGCGATTACGGGTACCTCTGCAAATGGGCAAGGTGTGGGCTTGGACCAAAATGTCATCATCACCAACAGCACTGGTGACATCATCGTCACCGGAACCGCCACTAACACCTCAAACAACACGGCGACAACTGGCGTGCATACTGAAGGCATCGCGTTACGAGGAAGCAAAATTACCAACAACGGAGGAAATACCAAGCTCACAGCTGTCAATGGAAACTTCCTTACCGTTCAAGGTACTTGGACTGGCAGCATCCCAAATGAAATCATTAATTCCAGCACCAGCAATGGCATTATTCAAATCACTGCAGGCAATGCAAATGCCAGCAACTCAGGTGGTGTAGATGGCACTGCTCTCACCATCACCCAAAACAGCAACGGCGGCGTATTGGTCAGCTCATCAGGGACAGGCAACATAACCGCACCCAAGATTGTGAATGCCGGTACGGGTGATGTGGTGATAGCAGCGGGTACACAGATTAACGCAGGCGATGGTTCCGGAGGTCAGGTGAAAACGGTTTCTAGCAACACCACTACCCAAAACTCCTCGGGTAAAACTTATCTCTATACCGGCAATGCCAATGACACCGGTGCTTTATCGGCAGTTGGTGGTTTTGCTAACGGCTTGTTCCTTTCCACCATTGGCTCCGACATCGTAAATGCTGCATCAAACACGGCATATGAAACCAGTGGCACTCGCAATAGCATTTCAGGCGGGGCCAATACCCAAGTTATGTTCCGCGAAAAAGTAACGCTTAGTGGAGCTTTGAACAATGCAACAGTGACTTATGGCGACAGTACAAATAGCACCGCTGTGAAGGCAGCATTGCAAACGGCTAACCCAGCATCTGGAACCTCAAATGTTATTTCAACCACTAGCAACGCAGGGACTTTTAAAATATTAAATGCTGACCTTATCGCTGATATGGCCACTGGTAAGCCTTCGGTTGATACGGCGCTAAGTTTGACTACCAACAAAAGCACCTCCGGTAATTTAAAAGCAAATAGCGCTGGCTACGGCATTGATATTGCAGGGACTAAGTACACTTTGAACACTACGGCTAAATTGGTGGTTGATCAGAAATCCATCTCCGCCCTCTACGCAGCCAACGATAAGGTTTATGACGGCAACAACGGTGCCACCGTCTTAGGCAGCTTGCAAAACACCATCACAGGCGACTTGGTCAATCCCACGCACACTGGCGCTACGTTTGACACCTTTGCTGTTGGTGCCAATAAAACTGTCACCGTTACCGGAATATCGCTTTCAGGCATTGATCTTGCAAACTACAAAATAGACCCAGTAGCAAATCCGACTTTTACCGCGACGGACAGGGCGGCTATTACCCCTAGCGCCCCACCACCTCCAGCGCCAGTGGTTCCAACCAACGCCACCAGCGGCCGCGTAAAAATTCTAACCCCGGCGGCTAACCCGTTTCAGCTAGCTTCGGCCGAGGAATTAGGTGAGGAAGATTTTTGCTCAGACGGTAGTAGCGGCAACAGCAATTCCAGCTGCACCTGCGAGGAATCAAAACTAGCCCAAGACGCTCAGATTTGCTTCGAAAAAAATACCCAAAAAATCTCTGTGCAGTAATCTAAAATCTTTAACCATACCCATAACCACTAATGATGCGTAAATCCATGTTCAAAACCCATACTCTTGCCACGGCCTGTATGGCCCTCTTTGCGGCGAACGTGGCCTTTGCGCAAACCACCAATAAATCAAGCGCAGCTGACGTTCAACGTAACGTAGAGAAAAACCTCCCTAGCCCTGCAGCGCCTGCGCCTAAGCCCGCTGCCAAAACCGTTCCCCCCACCACAGGCGAGCAAGGTTTTGCCAGGCTCAAAGAGGTTCAGGTTAACAGTGCAATGTACCAGCAACAGCTTTCTGATTTTTGGTTAGGCGACATGAACCAGCCCGTGCCGCCTTCGCGGCTTGCCGAGTTCAAAGCGTGGGCCTGGGATTTATTTCAATCCAAGGGCTACCTGGCTTACCTCACCACCCAAGCCCAAGACACCGCGCAAGGTACCGTTCTCACGATTAACGTGTCTATGCCTTCGGTAGGAAAAGTCACCGTGGTCAGCGCTGAGGGCGTTGCGACTTCGCCTTATGCGGAAGAAGTAGCCAAACGCTTTCGGGCGGCCTATCCCTTGGGCGCTTTGGTGGATGTGGCAGGTTTTGAAGCCAATCTCAATGCGGCAACTTACGACTTACCGCTGGAGTTAGATGTCAGCTTGCGCCAAGTCAATGACAAAGTCGTTGACGTCGTTATTAACCTGCGGCCTTTGGAGGTCAGCACGGGTAAGTTTCTAAGCGGGGTAACGCAGCTTAATAACTATGGCTTACCCGCCTACGGCCGTTGGCAAGGGCTTGGGAACCTCAGATTTGTGGGCTTGACGCCGCAATCTGAATTAGCCCTCACAACCCAGCAGTCCGAAGGCGTTCAGTATTACCGCGCTGAATACGACGCGCCTTGGGTGAATACTGGAATGCATTGGAAGGTGTACGCCAGCGACGTTCGCAACCAAGCCAGCGGCGGTATCAAAGGGATTTCTGACGAGGTCGGATTTGGCTTGTCTAAGTTGATTGCCACTGATCGAACTGGAAAATGGCTTGCGGGCTTAGAGGCATCTCAACGGCAAACCCAAAATTGGCTGCCTAGCGGACTAAACGCCGACCGAGTGGACCAACAACTTCGCGCGAGGTTACATGCCGAGTCTGCCAACGGTTGGGTGGGTAACTTTAGCAACGATGTGGTTTTAATTGCAGGCTTGATGGACTTGAACCGCCTCGTTTCGGATAAGAACGACGATGCCACTTTATTAAACGTTCAAGGGCAATACCAAAAACTCGAAATCAGCGGTGGTTTGTCTCAATCCCTGGGCAAAAGCAAACTGCTGACGGGCTCGGTCCGCTGGAAAGCCCAAGTAGCTTCTAAGAACTTAGATACCTACAACCGCATGTCATTGGGCGGGGTGACCGGAATTCGCGCTTTAAGCTCCGTGGACGGTGTGGGCGACCAAGGCGCTCAACTCTCTTTTGACTTGGTTCACCAAACGACGCCAGAGTTTTATACCGGGTTTTTTTACGACGTAGGAACCGTCAAAAATAACCGTGTTGCGCTAAGTACGGGCGATACTGATTGGTACACTTTGCAAGGCGCGGGCTTTCTCTTAGGCGGCAAGGTCAGCAAGGTGAGTTGGTCTTTATCGGTGGGTGCTTCTTTTGGAAATACACCTGAAGTTTGGAACGCTTCTAACACCCCGATTGGCGAAGCCCGTGCGAACTTCGCAGCGACGTATCCGTTTTGATGTAGCCTGATGATTGGCTTCCTACGCTTTAAAGTCTTGGCTCTTAGCAGCCTTGCGCTTTGGGCGTCGGTGGCTTTTTCACAAGAGATTCCGTGGCACCTCGGTAGCCTCACCCCCCAAGCCAGCAGCGCAGCGCCCTCTGCGATTAACACCGCCAAAATCAAACCCGGCCCCAACCCTATCGTGGTCGCCGTGATTGACAGCGGCGTTATCGCCAGCCACCCCAGCCTTCAAGGCCAGTTACTCCCCGGCTACGATATGTTGGCCCCGCCCAACAATTTACGCAACACCCGCTCAAACAACTTTAGCCCCGACGATCGCGACTCGCGCTGCTCCGGGCGGCAAGTGTCTAACGCGTTTCGTACCCACGGAACCGAGGTCTCAAGCCTGATCGCAGGTAACGGGGTTGACGGGGTTTACGGTGTGAACCCGGCTGCAAAAATTGTGGCGGTACGTTTGTTTGGCGCTTGTGCGATGGCGCGTAACGATTTACTTGATGCGATTGCCTGGGCCGCTGGGTTGTCCGTAGCCGGGGTTCCGGACAACCCCAACCCAGCCAGGGTCATCAACCTCAGCATTGCGGGTGGTCTATCGGTTTGCGGCCCTGACTTGCAATCTTTGATTAACCGGGTTGTTGAGAAAAAGATTTTTGTGGTGGCTGCTGCCGGCAATAATTTTCATAAACCCTTGCCTGAGCCAGCAAACTGTAAAGGGGTTATTTCAGTTGGCGCTTTAGATGCAGAAAACCGCATTGAGGTGTATTCGGCGCTAGACCCGCGCACCGTACTTTATGCGCCTGGCGGCGGAAAGCGTTTGTCGATAGACGCCCCATGGTCTGTCAACAAGCTCAAAGTAGCCACCTTTGAATTGGATTTTTCAGGCCAAGAGCGCTCTGCGGCGTTACTGCGCGGCGTAGGAACCAGCTACGCCGCGCCGATTGTGTCGGGCTTTATCTCCCTGTGGTTGTCTTACTTCCCAGAGAAAAAACCTGCGGACCTCACACGAGAGTTAGATAAATTCTTGCGCAATGTGGAGCCGTTAGCGCAATGCGCAGACTGCGTCCCGCGTGGCTTGGTGAGTACGGTCAGATTGGATAACCCATGAAGCGTTGGACCTTGGGGGTGTGCTTCTCGTTGTTTGTTTTAGCGCCGGTTTGGGCCGAAGCGGTATGGCATTGCTCCCGCTCAGGGCAAGGCGTGGTATCTGAAACCGAGCCGCCTAAAGCCTCAGAAACTTTTTCGATTGCTTCTATCGGGAACGCCAACGATACGATTGGTGTTTCTATTCGCGATTTAATGGATGTGTATTCGGCTATGGACGTGCGCGTTAGCGGCTTGCCTTTGTCGGCTTGTTTTTTTCCAAGCAATGACAGCCTGACCAATAGCGCCATTAAGTCGCTAGGGCTGGAACTCAACGTCATCTCTGCATTGGCAAGGAAAAGTGCGATTGCCCAAAGCTATTTGTTTCGGGTCACGGATGAGGCACAAATGATGCGTTGCATCAGCAAAAATTACCCTGCTGTGGGGTATTTATCCGCAGAACAAACCACCGACCGTATTGCCCCGTGTTTCTAAAATCTCCAAATGCAGTTTGGAATTAGCGAACCAGCGCAGCGGCATTGTTAAGCACCAAACCGCGCGGAGCGCATTCAGGGCAATTGGCATCCAAATTCACGGCGCGTGAATACTGGGGCAAGCGGGCTTGAAACTCGGCCGGAGTCATCATAGGGCGATGCGAAAGCAATAGCGAAATAAATCCTGAGACCAAAGGCGCGGCGTAGCTGGTGCCCACGCCCCGCGCCAGTCCGACGGGATTCTCTTCGCCTTTGGCATCCACATCAAAGCTTGCAACTTTGAGTTTGTTGGCTTGCCAGCTGGAGTCATCGTTCAGACGGCGTCCACCGCCGGGAGCGTAAATGACGGTTCGCGCATCTAGCGCCGAGTAACTTTCGATATTGTTTTCTGGGTCAATCGCACCCACGGAAATCACACCTTCACAGTTCGCAGGCTCGGCTAGTTTTTTGCCAAAGGTGTTGCCTACGGCGGCCACCACAAAGACTTTCTTTTGTACCAAGCGTTTAACCAAGGCTTGTAGATCAGGACCACATACCGCCCCACCGCCAGAAAAACTCAGATTAATCACATGCGCCGGGTTGGGGTTGTTGGGCACCCCCGCCACCGTTAAACCCGCAGACCACGACATCGCGTCGAGTAAATCAGTTCGCGACATATTGCACGCGCCGAACAAACGAATCGGCAATATTTTTGCCAAAGGGTTCACGCCGTACACGCCGGATTTTTCGCGACCATTGCCAGCGATCAAACTGGCGATCTCGGTGCCATGGGTTCTAAAGGAGGTTGAAAGCGTTTGCCCTGTGCATTTGGTTTCACGCGCATCGGGGGAGAAATTAGCTGAGCGGCCGCCCTTGGGGTTATGCGGAGCAGAAAGAAAATCGTAACCAGGGAGCAAGCGGCCTTCCAAGCTGGGGTGGCCCTGCAAAACGCCCGCATCAATCACGGCAACCACAACCTCATAAGGCCCGGGCTTTACGCCTGCGGTGTTGATAGCTGAGGGCGCGTTGTGGGCACTGGCATTGAGAGAGCCCAGATGCCACGGTGTTTCTTGCGCCAAAGCGGCTCCCACCACCAGCGAAACGCTGGAGAAAAGCAACTTCCCAAGAAACCGGCGATCAGAGACCACGTTGAATGGTTATCGCGCTGCAATGCGGGGCACTGCAAATCGATAAAACTGTTAAGACCCAACAATTTTATCGACTGATAACCAAATTCAACTGGATTTTTGGTATTTTTGTTTAATTCGTTGTTTATCGGTTTAATTACCGATTTAAACAAATTTTTACTACTTTTTCGGCAGCGCAACGGCTGCGTTTTTCGGCGTTACCGTGAGCGTGACCAAGGTGCCACTGAGCATATTGGACTCATTCATTTCTACCGTGGCGCTGCGGTCTTGTTTGGTAAAAACCAAAAGGCTGGTTTTACCGCGGATGGCGCTTAACAAGGTCCAACCTTGTTGCGGGTATTGTTCTAAAAAGAAGGTGTAGGCAGCCATGCTGTCTTTGCCCATGTCGAGCATCACACGGCCGACCCAGTTGTCACCCGAGCCGATGATGAGCGATTGGTCATACAAAATTTTGGTGCCCGCAGGTAACTGGGTTTGGCCCATAAAGTCGGCACTTTGAACGGGAACGGCCGCATCGTTCATTGGCGTTCCCACTGCCGCACAGCCGCCTAAGGCAAGGGAGAAGGCAGTGGCTAGGCTCAAAACAAGGAATGGGGTTTTCATGTGCGGGTCCTAAAAAGGAGTTAATGCGTGGCGTGATTATCCGCGAGTCAGACCACTCAAAACCATAGCCGGAAAGAGGCGCTTGGCGTATCATGGAATTTAATTAAACGGGTTCAAATTTGGAGAATTCCTATGGATACGGTTTTAGTGGTTTTGGTTTTCTTTTTCCTCTTGGTGTTGATGGGTTCGGCAGTTTTTTACTACCTGTCCTTACAAAACCTCGCCCAGATGAAGCTTGAAATGGCAGCGTTGAAAGCAAGTGCTGCGAAAAGCGCTTCGTCCAGCGCAGTGCGCCACGAGCGAGCGCGTTGCCACCAACAACTGCAACAACTCGAGTCTGATCTTTCTTCAACCGCTCGGGAAAATTTATCTCCCGAGGAACTCAGCCTGATTGACTACGCCCGCGATGAAATCAAGAAGTGCACCGACACCTTAAAACAACTCAACGATTGGATGGGTTTGCCTTACGACCAAGAGTGGGTTGAGATGCTGAAAAAACTCCCCTGCCTCAATACCTTGTACCGCGCGGCGGCGGCAGAGGCCGAAGCTGCCAATGCGCAAGCCGCATTAGCGGGCTCGGTACCAGTTGCGGCTGCGGGCCAAGCAGCAACGACAAAGCCAAGTGCACCTTCAAATCACCATTGAAATATTCAAGATGCCAGTATTTGTAAAACGCAGCTTGGCTGTATCAGTCGTTACTTTGAGTTTGGTAGCAAACGTGGCCAACGCTGGCCCGTGGGAAGATGGGTATGAGGCCTACCAGCGCAAAGACTACGCTGCCGCAGTGCAACTGTGGCGCATCGTTGCCAACGAAGGCAACCGCGAGGCGCAGTCGCTCCTTGGCGAAATGTATGCCTTCGGACAAGGCGTTCCGCAAGATTACGCCAAAGGGATCAAGTGGCTCATGCTCGCTGCCGAACAGAACGAGCCCAAAGCGCAATACAAACTCGGCATGATGAATATGTACGGCCAAGGCTTTACCCGAGACTTCGGACGGGCAGCCATGTGGTTTATCTTGGCCAACGCCGCCGGTCACGCCAAAGCCAAAAAACAATTGGCCGTCGTTTCCGAAGAATTAAGCCCCACCCAAATCGCCACCGCCCAACGCTTAGCGCAAACATGTATCAAGCGGGAATACAAGGGCTGTTAGTGAAGCGTTACCTCACTCCTGCTTTTTAATCGTGATGCTGACGCGCCGGTTGCGTGGATCTTTGGGGTCGTTGGGGTTGTAGGGCGCGCTGTCGGCTACGCCTTCAATCTGGGTAAAGCGAGCTTCTTTAATGCCACTTTTTTGTAGCACGGAACGCGTAGCTTCTGCCCGTTCGGCGGAGAGCGACCAGTTGTTGCGTCCGTCGCGGGCAAAGGGAACGCTGTCGGTGTGACCGCGCACACTTACCTTATTGGGCATGGCCGCCAAAGTTTTTGCGATCTCCGCTAGCAAAGCTTTCGCCTGAGGTTGCAGCTTGTTGGTTCCGGAAGGGAACATCGAAAAGTCGGCTTTGTCGATCACTTCAATACGCAGCCCTTCTTTGTCGCGCACAAACTGAACTTTGTCTTTGATTTGGTCGAGGTTTGGGTTGTCTGCGAGCTGGGCTTTGACTTCTTTTTCTAGCTTGTCAAAGTTGGCGTTGTCCGCCGCTGCCGTTCCCGCTCCCGCGCCTGAACCTTCGCCGTCAGACGATCCTTGGCCTTGTCCGGGGGATTGTTTTTGGGTTTTGGCGTCGTTATCGCGGGCGTTCTCGCTGTTGGGCGAAGGGTCATTTTCAGTCGGGCCGCCTTCGGAGCGAGGCGTTAAACGCTCCATCGCCGCGGTTTGTTTCGCGGTATAGGGAAAACCGTCGGGGTCAATGATGGAGCGGCCACCCAAAATGCCATTGGAGCCTGCGAGTGCGCCCATGGTGATTTGGCTTTGCGAGGTGGGCTTGAAGTAATCGGCCACACTTTTACGCTGCGAGTCATTGGTAGCGCCCAAAATCCACATCAACAAGAAAAAGGCCATCATCGCCGTCATCATGTCAGCGAGCGCAATTTTCCAAGCGCCGCCGTGGGCTCCGCCGTGACCGGCAGCAATCTTCTTGACAATAATCGGCGCGAGCGCATCGGCTTCCGGGGCGGCAGCTTCCCCGCCGCCTTCGGCCCCTGCAGCAGCAGGGGGCGGAGTCGGCAGATCGTCCGGCTCAGCAGGGCCCGCTTCAGCTGTCGCCATACTTATTTGCCTCGCAAGCCGTCAAAGACTTCGGCAAAGCTGGGCTGGTTGTGGTGGCTGATACACACGCGAGCGGCTTCCAAAATCAGCGGCATGGGGTGGCCGTGCATGGTTCCAATAATGATTTGTTTCACGACGCCGTACATACACGCTTCGTCTTCAATAATTTGTGCCAAGCGCTTGGCAAAGGGCTCAAAGAATCCGTACGCCAAGAAAACGCCAATAAACGTTCCCACCAGAGCCGCACCCACCAAACCGCCCAAAATCGCAGGCGGTTGGTCAATCTGTTCCATGGTTTTCACCACGCCCATCACGCATGAAACGATACCCAGCGCAGGCAAAGCGCCAGCCAAAGTGGCAATCGCGTCCGAGGCTTTGAGCTCGTCGTGGTGGTGCGATTTGATGGAGCTATCCATCACCTCTTCAACCGCCATAGGGCTCAAAGTTCCCTGCGACACCACCATCAAACGCACCGTGTCGGTAATGAGGTGTAACAAAGCGTGGTCCGCCAAAATTTTGGGGTACTCACTAAAAATAGCACTTGATTCTGGAGTTTCAATGTGAGCTTCCAAGGCCACCGCGCCCTCACTTTTGAGGACCTTCATGACTTTGGAAACGCAGAAAATGGTGTTGAGGTAATCGTCTTTGTGGTACTTGGCACCCTTGAAGGTGCGGCCAATCCCGGCGAATACGGCTTTGACTACGTCAGGGCTGTTACCGATCAGCATACCGCCGATGGCTGAACCCAAAATACACCAACCTTCAATGGGAGCGGCGTGAATAAAGGGTGCCAAACTTCCGCCGCCGACAATAAAGCTGCCGAAGACGCAGACATTCAAGAAGATGATTCCAACGATGCCAAACATAGTAGTTCCCTAAAGGACGGTTGGTGATTCCTGAGGAATCTACCAATCTGTAAAGGCCACTCGAAAGTGGCCCGCATAAAAACCTTAGCCTTTCACAGCACGCAGCCCCTTGGCTGCGACCCGCTGCTGTGGGCGGTTAATGCACTTGCTCGATGGCGCGAGTTGGCAACAGGGCCGGCACTTCTTGCCAGGCTGAGCGAATCTCGGTCATCAAACCGTGCACTTCTTTCAAAGCTTCGATATCGTTGTGCGCGTTTGCATGAATCAAACGGCGCGTGACATAGGTGTACAAATCATTCAAATTGCGGGCCAAATCGCCGCCTTTGTTGAAGTCCAAAACCCCTTGCAAACCAATCACAATGCGGCTGGCGCGGGCAATGCACTTGCCTTTTTCTTGGATTGCGTTATGGGCCATATGGCCTTGGGCGGCGACGACTGCATCAATCAAGCCGTCAAAAAGCATCTGAATCAGGGCGACGTTGTTGGCCACTGAAGCCTGGGACGCCAAGTTGTCTGAGCCATAAGACTCCATCGCTTTGAACTGCACTCGCATGTCGGTATCTCCTACTGGGTTGGTGTACACAGTAGATATCGACGCAGTTTCTAAAAACTTGAGGATTTTGGGTTTGTCAAAGTTTTGCATGGCGAGGGGCGTTTGTTTTGGCCGTTTTGTCTTCAATTTGCAAGCTTACGCGCAGCTTTTTGACAATGGCGGTTAAAAGTTGGCTGATTCGGGACTCTGAAACCCCTAGGGTTTCCCCAATTTCTTTCAAATTTAGCTCTTCAACGTAGTACAGCGACATCAGCAGCTGATCGCGCTCAGGCAACTCGGCAATCGCTTCCGTCACCGCCCGCATAAAGTCTTGGTGTTCCACAATGGCATCAGGTTGACGCGAGCGGTCGTCGGCAATGCCCAAGACCTCATCGGTCATGATTTCCATGGAGAAGGTCTCAAAACGCTTGGCGTTGCCGCGCTTCTTTTGAAACTCTTCGAGGTCGTCGCCCATGTGGTCCGCAAGCTCTGATTGGGTCGGCGCCCGCCCGAGCTCACTGGCCAAGGCGTTGGTCGCCATGTTTTCGGACTTGTTAAAAGCAACCGCAGAGCGCGGTAGATAAGACAGTTGGCGCACCTCGTCCAAGATCGCACCACGCACTCGGCTTAAAGCAAAGCTTTCAAACTCAATGCCTTTGGTCGGGTTAAACGCGCGAGCGGCTTCTAAGAGCCCGATCATTCCCACTTGGATTAGTTCATCAAGTTCCATAAAGGGCGGAATACGCACTTTAAGGTGCAAGGCGACCCGCTTGACCATGCCAAGATGGGCCATAACCAGCGCCTCGCTGTCGTTATGTACCTCTTCGTATAAGCGGGTTGAAGCCATAGGTGGGGCTTACTCGGCGTCTGGAGAGCGAACAAGCCGCTCCACAAAAAATTGCAGGCCGCCAGCGAGATTTTTGATCGGTGGGATTTGGGTCGTGGCTTTAGCCAAGCGCTTAAAGTCACGGGCGCTGACGCTTCGGGGAGCGAACTCCATCACGGGTTCGTATTTTTTGTGCGCGGCTTGCACCATCTCGTCGTACTCAATGGAGCCGAGGTAGCCGGTGGTGTGGTTTAAAAACTTAGCGCACACCTGGTTAATGCGGTTGTAGAGGTTTTGGCCGTCGGCTTGGCTTTGAACCGCATTGGGAACGATATAAATTTCGTTAAGGTCGGACTCTTGGATCAAGACTTTGATGGTGCCGTAGGCGTCCGCAATTGAAGACGGGTCGTCGCGCACCACGATGTAACGGCGCTGGCAAGCGGCCATAAACGCCAAAACAGAAGGGGAAATACCCGCTGCCATATCGACTATCAGGTAATCAATTTCGTCTTCGAGCGTGCTAAAGGCCTGAATGATGTGCGAGGTTTGAACCCGGCTGAGCGAGGCCATTTCCTTCACACCCGAGGCACCGGGCACCAAAATCACGCCTTGGCGTGAGGTGACGGTGATTTCTTGTAAGGTTTTTTGACCACTCATAAAGTGGCTTAAGTTAAACGGGCAGGTACAACCCATCGCAATTTGGGAGTTAGCCAGGCCCAAGTCCGCATCAAAGAGCATGACGCGGTGACCCAGACTGCGCAAAGCAATCGCCAAATTGACAGCCACAGTGGTCTTTCCAACGCCGCCTTTTCCGCTGGCGACTCCGATGACCTCTGTACGGTTGGACTTTTTCATTATTGACTTACAAAATTTCTCAGTTGAAAGGCCCACGCGCTCCACCAAGGAATGCGGTTGCGAAATGGGGCATCGCGGCCGGCTGCGTGTCGACCCACTGGGATTTTGCCACTGACTCTGGGTTGCGTGATATTTGGGCCAAAGCCATGTCTACCAGCTCGCCCACGCCCAATTCGCGTCGCAGTGAAGCCATGTCGGTTCCGTCGCTTGCAGCCGACAAAGATAAAAAATTATCGCAGAGAAACTCAACCAGTGGCCAAGGCAAGACGGACTCGTCGAGCTTACTGACCATGAGGCTATTCCAGCGGATTCCGGAGGTACACAAAGTACGGCGCAAAGTGGCCGACGATGAATCGGCCGCAACCAAAGCGTGAACCACGCAAGCCGGGCAAATCGATTGGATTTCAGCGACCCGCTCAGGCACCTGGGCGCCGGCCGTGTCAATCAAAATCAGGCCGCGATCAGCCAACTTGTTAAGAACGGTTCCCAGAGCAGCGCTGTTTTCCGCGCGGAAACAGTCCACCCCAGCTTGGCGAGCCAAGACTTCCGTCTGTTCCCAAGCGCCTAGGCGATCGTCGTTGTAACAAATAATGGCTACTTTTTCATTGCCAATTTGGTCAGCCGCGTAGCTAGCCAGGCGCAAAGCCATCATGGTTTTACCCGCGCCGGTAGGGCCGGCAATCAGATGCACGCCGTTTTGTGGGAAAGCCACGCTGGGGCGGCGCATGGCCTGCTCCAACTGGCTTCGCACTGCGGCCAATGCCTCTTGGGCGGTTTTCATGTCTTTGACGGTGTCAAGCAGCAAAGTACGCAAACCGTTGGGCATACCCGAGTGGGTAAACGAGGCCAACAAGGCCTCCACCTCCGGCGTGAGATTCAAACTGCTTTCCCATCCCGATGTTTTTTGGTTCAGGCTGAACTCACGGCGCAGGGTCGCGAGTTCTTCACGAATCATGCTCATGATTTCACGGCTGCGCAGGTAATCGCGCTCATCGGCAAGTGGCTGCAACACCGGTTCTTTTTTACCGGGCACTTCAGTTGCCATTTCCACATCCGCAACCGGCTTAGATTGGGCTTTAGCCATGTGGTACATAAAGTCGGTTGAAGAAGGTGCAGCCGCTGCTTTATGCAAAGGCTCGTCCATCGTCGCGGCCAGGCTTTGCTCTTCAATATCCAAAGCCACGACCAGCTCGGTTTGACCGCCGACGGTGTGGTTAGAAATCACCAGCACATTGCGGCCGTACAAAGCCATCGCACGTTCTGTGGCGCTTTTGGTGTCCTTAGCGAGGATGCGTTTGAGTTCCATAGTGGGGCCTGTTAAAACAAAGGGATAAAA
>QYPA01000034.1 GCA_007279715.1 Comamonadaceae bacterium
GTCTAGCGCGTGGCGAAACCGCAAAAACTCCCGATCAAGCAAGACTGCGGGGGCTGCAATCGAGTCAACCCGCATTTTTTTGCCTTCTTGAAGGGCTTTGCTTTGGTTGATTTCAAACGCCAACAAAGCGGCCATGGCCATAGCCATAGCCGCTGCAATCAAGGCCAACCAAAAGCGCGGTGTTTTCATACGCGCAACCCGGCCAGGGTTATTTGACGGTCAGGGCTTTGAGTTGCCAGATAGAGCGCTCGTAAAAGCGCAAGGCCTGTAACTCAGGTTTGCTGTCGTAGGGGTACACCACAAACAGCGGCCCTTTGGTTTTGACAGGAATGGCTTCGTCGTTGATTTTGTGCGCCAAAATCATGTCGTATTGTTGCGCGTCCGACATGGGGATTTGTACTTTGTAATCATCAAGTGCGATGGCGCTGATATCGGTCCCTTTGACTTTGGCCAAAGCCAATACATCCCGCAGCAAGGGGCCTGAAAATTTAACGCTGTCGGGATACCACGGCGTTTTGGTCACGAAGGTTTGCTGCGGCAGGGCTTTGAGGGCTGCCATGCTCAAGGTGTGTTTTTTATCTTTCCCATTGATCGTTAAGACGACTTTGTCGGCGTTGCTTTTTTGCGCTTGCGAAAGCGGTGAAAAAATCAGTGTGCTGAAGGCCAGAAAAACCGCTATCAAACTACGTTCTATCTTTTTATTCATAGCACTCCCCTTTTGTTTCTAATTAGTTGTCTGACAAACGCAACATCTGCGTTCCTACGTCATTGCTCAAAAGACCCGATTGGGCATAAATCCCAAGTTTGGCACGGGTGTCCACAATGTCTAAATTCCGCATGGTTAGCTGACCGATTCGGTCGGCGGGAGAAAACATCGATTCTCCTTTTTCCATGGTCAAACGCTCTGGGTGGTAGGTGAGGTTGGGCGAGCTGGTGTTCAAAATGGAGTAATCATTTCCACGGCGCAGTTGAATCGTTACTTCGCCTGTCACGGCGCGGGCGATCCAGCGCTGTGCCGCTTCTCGCAGCATGATGGCTTGCGGGTCAAACCAGCGCCCTTGGTAAAGTAGGCGACCTAATTTCCGGCCGTTGTCGCGGTATTGCTCAATCGTGTCTTCGTTGTGAATACCGGTCACCAAACGCTCATACGCCGCAAACAATAAGGCCAGCCCAGGAGCCTCGTAAATTCCGCGGCTTTTGGCTTCAATGATGCGGTTCTCGATTTGGTCACTCATGCCCAAACCGTGGCGCCCGCCAATGCGGTTGGCTTCTAAAATCAAACTCACCAAGTCCGGGCATTCCACTCCATTGAGGGCAACAGGTCGGCCCTCTTCAAACCGAACCGACACATCCTCGCTGCGAACTTCCACCTCGTCTTTCCAAAAGGCAACACCCATAATCGGATTGACGATCATCATGCCGCTGCTGAGGTGCTCCAGGTCTTTGGCTTCGTGGGTCGCACCCAGCATGTTGGAGTCAGTGGAATAGGCCTTTTCAGCCGACATCTTGTAACCAAAGCCCGCTTGGGTCATAAACGCAGACATTTCCGAGCGGCCGCCGAGCTCGTCAATAAACGCTTGGTCAAGCCAAGGTTTGTAAATTTTGAGGGCGGGGTTGGTCAGCAACCCGTAGCGGTAAAAGCGCTCAATGTCATTGCCTTTGAAGGTGCTGCCGTCGCCCCAAATGTTGACATCGTCTTCTTTCATGGCGGCGACCAGCATGGTGCCGGTGACTGCGCGGCCAATGGGGGTGGTGTTGAAGTAAGTCACGCCAGCCGTTGAAATGTGGAAAGCGCCACTTTGCAAAGCGGCAATCCCTTCGGCAGCGAGTTGGCTGCGGCAGTCAATCAATCGGGCGTTTTCTGCCCCGTACTCCATGGCTTTGCGGGGAATCTCATCGTAATCGGCTTCGTCGGGTTGGCCTAAGTTGGCGGTGTAAGCATAGGGAAAAGCCCCTTTGTTGCGCATCCAGTGCAAAGCCGCGCTGGTGTCTAGGCCACCAGAAAATGCGATACCGACTTTTTGGTCGACAGGAATAGTTTGAAGAATGGTTGACATGACGTTCCGGCAGACGATAAAAAGAGAGGGGAGGGGTTAGCCGTAATGGCAGATGTAGTGGTAAGCCGAGCTGACACGAATTTGAAATTGTGTGTTTCCTGGCACTTGGAACTTTTGTCCTGCGCTTGAGGTGAGCCACTCGGTCGATCCAGGCAATTGGTATTCGCAGCTTCCCGCAACGCATTCCATGGTCTCGGGCGCAACTGTTCCAAATACCAAGGTGGCGGGCAAGACGACGCCCACAGATTTTTTACTTCCGTCGGCCATGGTCAGGCTGTGGCTAACGCATTTGCCGTCAAAATAAACGCTGGCTTGGGTGGCAACGGTGACGCCTTCTAATTGGGTGGTGCTCATAAATGGATTTCAATGGTTAATTCTTGCAGGGGTGAATTTTAGGTCAGGAGCGCGGCAAAGCGTTCGGGGCTAAAGCCTACGGTAATTTGGCCTTGGGGCCACACCACGACAGGGCGCTTGATGCAACTGGGATGGGCCAACATGGTTTCGCACGCGCTCTTTGCGTCCGTGACGCCGGCCTGTTCGTGGGTATCCAGCTTGCGCCAAGTGGTTCCCATGCGGTTGAGCAAAGTTTCCCAGCCAACGGCTTGGGCCCAGTGGGATAAGTCGGTCAGCGAAACGCCGCTTTTTTTAAAGTCGTGAAATTGCACTTCTAGTGCGTGGTCGTTAAACCACGAGCGGGCTTTTTTGACGGTGTCACAGTTGGCGATACCAAACACCAGGATGGGGGCGATCTTTGTATTCATACCCCTCATCATGCCATTGGCAAGATGGAGCATCTTCCAAGCTGGGCGACAATAAGGGGCATATGAAAAATTTATCTGAATGGCTTAGCTTTTGCGAGCAATTGCACCCCAAAAACATTGATATGGGGCTCGAGCGTGTGCGCACGGTTGCCCAGCGCATGGGCTTGCAAATGCATTGCCCTGTGATTACCGTGGCTGGCACCAATGGCAAAGGCTCGACCTGCGCCATGTTGGAATCTATTTTGATGCAGGCCGGTTACCGCACGGCGGTGTATTCCTCGCCCCATTTTGTGCATTTTGAAGAGCGTTTGCGCTTGCAAGGGGAAAACGTGCAGGCCCACGCTTTGGCTGCTGGGTTCGAGCGGGTAGAGGCGGCAAGAACGGCCCAGAGCGATGACATTTCGCTTACGTATTTTGAATTTTCTACCTTGGCTATTTTTGAAGTAATCCGCCAAACACCTTTGGACGTGGTGATCTTGGAGGTTGGTTTAGGCGGGCGCTTAGATGCGGTCAACATCATCGAACCAGACTGCGCCATCATTACCAGCATTGACCTCGACCACATGGAGCTTTTGGGAAATAACCGCGAAACCATTGGCTTTGAGAAGGCGGGAATCATGCGCAGCGGCCGCCCTGTGATCGTCAGCGATCCGCTGCCACCCCAAAGCGTTTTAGACCATGCTGGGAAAATCGGCGCAGACCTCTGGCAAGTCGGTAAAGACTTTAATGTATCGGGCGATCCGCAGCAATGGAATTGGGCGGGGCGCGGGCGGCGCTACAGCGGCTTGGCTTATCCCGCGCTGCGCGGGGCAAACCAGCTGGTGAATGCGTCGGGTGTTTTGGCGGCCTTGACCGCAATGCGAGAAAGTTTGCCAGTCACAGCCCAAGCCATTCGCAACGGTTTTGCTTTTGTGGAATTTACCGGCCGGTTTCAGATCATTGCCGGCCAGCCCAATTTGGTTTTGGACGTTGCGCACAACCCGCATTCAGTCGCTGCCTTGGCTGCCAACCTCGATGCCATGGGCTATTTCCCAACCACCCACGCCGTATTTGGGGCGATGGCGGATAAAGATTTGGCGCCTATGCTTTCACGCATCAATCCGCTTGTTGACCGTTGGTATTTCACCGATTTGCCCACGGCCCGTGCGGCCAGCGCTTTACAGCTTCAAACGCAGTGGCAGGCCCAAAATACCCGAAAAGATGCGCAATCGGCGGTTTTTTCTGACCCGTCTGCCGCCTTAACAGCCGCTGCCGCCGCGGCTGACCCCGCTGATAGAATCGTCGTCTTCGGATCCTTCTACACCGTAGGCGGTGTTTTGCAGCAAGGCCTTCCTAAACTGCACGGCGCGCACCTGAGCTCTTGAGTTACCTTTCTATGCCCTTTTTTAAATTTCGCAAGAATGGCGCCGAGCAGCAAGCGCCCAGCGTGGCGCCCGAGAGTCACGATGTGCTCCGTAAACGCGCACGCCATCGACTGATTGGCACGGCAACGCTCGTACTGGTGGGTGTCATTGGCTTTCCCCTCTTGTTTGATACCCAGCCTCGCCCCATCGCGGTAGACATTCCGATTGAAATTCCTGACAAAGCCAAGGTTGAGCCCCTTGCGCCTGTTGCGCCTCCTGTGCCGGCGGCTTCCGAAGCGCCATTAGCCAAGCCTGCGATTGAAGAACAAGCGCCTGCGGTTGTAGTCCCCCCTGTAGAACCGGTTGCCCGCGAAACGCCGCTGGCTTCACCTCCTGCCAAGCCAGCCGAAAAAGCCCCTGTCAAAGTGGAAACGAAAACGGACGCAAAGACCAATGACGCAGCCCGAGCGCAAAGCCTTTTAGAAGGCAAGCCGGCAGAAACCCCCGCGGCTGATGCAACCCGTTACACCGTGCAAATTGGTGCATTTGCTGATGTTTTAAAAGCCCGAGAAGCGCGTGCAAAGCTTGAAAAAGCCGGCATCAAAACCTATACCCAAGTCGTAAATGTATCTGAAGGACGGCGAATTCGTGTCCGGGTGGGGCCGATGCAAGGCAAAGAAGCGGCCAACAAAATGGCTGAAAAAATTCGAAAGCTAGACCTGCCTGCGGCCGTACTCGAACTGTAATTTAGACGGCGCACATGCCATATTTGGACTGGGTCTTTTTGGGTATATTGGCCGCATCTACGATCTTAGGTGTTTGGCGGGGTTTGATTTACGAAGTGCTTTCCTTGGCAACATGGGCTGCGGCGTTTTATTTAGCCCAATGGTTTGCGCCCATGGTGGCGCAGCGGCTGCCGTGGAGCGGTTTAAGTGAAGCGGTTCGTTACGCCAGCGGTTTTGTGCTTGCCTTTGTGGCTTGCATCTTCGCTGGAAGCTTGCTTGCGTTCTTAATGAAAAAACTGATTGCAGTTGTCGGTTTAAGCCCGGCAGACCGTGGCCTAGGTGCTTTGTTTGGCGCAACCCGTGGGCTGGTTTTGCTTTTGGCCATCACGGTGGTTGTGGGAATGACGCCGATGCGTATGAGTGTTTGGTGGCAAGAAGCCACTGGGCCTGCGTTAACTGCGGTGGTATTGAAAGGTTTGCAGCCTTTGTTGCCCCAAGAATTTGCAAAATATTTACCCTGAGCGAGTGCAATAACCATGTGTGGAATCGTCGGCGTTGTCAGCAACGCACCTGTGAACCAGCTCATCTATGACGCCTTGTTGCTTTTGCAACACCGTGGCCAAGATGCGGCTGGCATCGTGACCCAGCAAGAACGCAAGTTCTTTATGCACAAAGCCAAGGGCATGGTGAAAGACGTGTTTCGGACTCGAAATATGCGCACTTTGCTGGGCAATTGTGGCCTAGGCCAAGTGCGTTACCCCACCGCAGGCAACGCGTTCAGCGAAGAGGAGGCCCAGCCCTTTTACGTGAATGCGCCTTTTGGAATTGTGTTGGTTCATAACGGAAATTTGACCAACGCGCACGCCCTCAAGCGAGAGTTATTCACGGTAGACCACCGCCACATCAACACCGAGAGCGACTCGGAAGTGTTGCTCAACGTCTTGGCCCATGAAGTGGAGCGCACTACGCGCGGAATGCCCTTGAAGCCAGAGCATCTTTTTGAAGCGGTTCGCAATGTGCATTTGCGCGTGAAAGGCTCCTACGCAGTGATTGCGTTGATTGCTGGGCACGGTGTTCTTGGCTTTCGTGATCCCCATGGCATTCGGCCCTTATGCATGGGCCGCAGTGCTGGCAATGTGGTTCTTGCCAGTGAGTCCGTGGCGCTTGAGGGAACGATGCACCAGTTTGAACGCGATATCGAACCGGGTGAAGCGGTTTTTATTGATCTTGAAGGCAACGTACAAGAGAAGCAATGCGCCGATTCGCCGAAACTCAACCCCTGTATTTTTGAATTCGTTTATTTGGCGCGGCCCGACTCAGTGATGGATGGAATCTCGGTCTACCAAGCCCGCCTGAATTTGGGTGAAACTTTGGCCAAGCGTGTGATATCCACCGTTCCTCCAAGCGATATTGATGTGGTGATTCCGATTCCAGAATCGAGCCGCCCCAGTGCGGCGCAGTTGGCACAACTTTTAGGCTTGCCTTACCGCGAAGGCTTCGTTAAAAACCGATACGTTGGGCGCACCTTCATCATGCCGGGCCAAGAGGTGCGAAAAAAATCAGTTCGCCAAAAACTCAATGCGATAGCCAGCGAGTTCAAAGGTCGCAACGTGTTGTTGGTGGACGACTCCATCGTACGCGGAACCACGAGCCGTGAGATTGTGCAAATGGCCCGTGATGCAGGTGCTAAAAAAGTGTATTTGGCCAGTGCTGCGCCGCCTGTACGTTTTCCTAATGTGTATGGCATTGACATGCCTACGAGCAGTGAACTGGTGGCCCATGACCGCAATGTCGAAGAGATTCGCGCCATCATCGGCTGTGATGCCTTGATTTACCAAGACGTTGAGGGGATGAAAAAAGCCGTGGGCTCTCTCAATGCTGCGATTGCCGATTTTGATGCCTCATGTTTTGATGGCATCTATGTGACTGGCGACATCACCGGCGACGACATTACGCGCTTGCGGGAAACCCGTGGCGGATCGCAAGAAGAGCAGGATGATGCGTCGCGTCTTGCGCTCCCCAATTTTGTTGAATGACTTTTATGACTGCTAAAAAACTTCCTCCCGGTCTGCATTTGGATACTTTGGCCGTACGCGCAGGGATTGAGCCTAGCCAATATGGAGAGAACTCGGAAACGATGTACCTCACCAGTAGCTTTGTCCAACCGGACGCAGCTACCGCAGCCCGCCGTTTTGCCCAAGAAGAAGAAGGGTATATGTATACCCGCGTAGGCAATCCTACAGTGACGAGCATGGAGTTGCGCTTGGCTGCGCTAGAGGGAACTGAGGCGGCTATTGCGACGTCAAGCGGCATGGCGGCTATTTTGTTGTTGGGGATGGGCTTGTTGCGAGCGGGCGACCATGTGGTGTGCTCTCAGTCTGTTTTCGGCTCCACCATACGTTTGTTTTCTGGTGAGTTTGCCAAGTTTGGTATTGAGACCACTTACGTGTCGCAAACTGATGTATCCGCTTGGGCAGCGGCTATTCGGCCTAACACCAAACTCCTGTTTGCAGAAACACCGACCAATCCATTAACCGATGTCTGCGATATTCAAGCCTTGGCTGACCTGGCCCACCGATCCGGTGCAAAGTTAGCCGTGGACAATTGCTTCTGTAGCCCTGCGCTGCAACAACCCACGCGCTTTGGCGCTGACTACATTACCCATTCAGGAACTAAATATTTAGACGGCCAAGGGCGGGTAGTTGCGGGTGCGCTTTGCTGTACTCAAAAAGAAGTGGACGATATCTTTTTACCCATCACCCGAACCGCTGGAATGGTCTTGTCCCCATTCAATGCGTGGGTGGTTCTTAAGGGCATGGAGACGCTTTCGATTCGGATGAGGGCGCAGTGCGCCACGGCCTTAGAACTCGCCACTTGGTTGCAAGACCAGCCTAAAGTTGCCCGTGTTTTTTACCCGGGTTTACCTAGCCACCCGCAGCACGCTTTGGCCATGCGCCAACAGTCGGGTTTGGGTGGGCCGGTGGTGTCTTTTGAAGTTCAGCATACCGACGCAGCCTCAGGCCGCGCGAATGCGTTCCATGTGATTGACAGCACCCAAGTGTGTTCCATCACCACTAACTTAGGCGACACCAAAACCACGATCTGCCACCCCGCAAGCACATCCCACGCTCGGATTACCGAAGCCCAGCGGAGTGCCGCAGGCATTGGTCAAGGACTCATTCGCGTTGCGGTAGGACTTGAAAATATCGAAGATTTAAAAGCCGACATCGCACGGGGTTTGGATAGTTTGAAAGCAAGCGCATGACCAAAACACGGACCCGGTTTGCCCCTTCGCCAACCGGCTTTATTCACCTCGGAAACATTCGCTCTGCGCTTTACCCTTGGGCCTTTGCTCGCGCCACAGGGGGCGACTTTATTCTGCGAATAGA
>QYPA01000128.1 GCA_007279715.1 Comamonadaceae bacterium
CAAGGCGATTGGAATCAAAACGGCCAACTTGGCTTGGTGGTGGGAGCCACCTACCCGCCTGAGATCGAACGGGTGCGGGCGGTAGCTCCGACGCTGCCTTTACTCATTCCTGGCGTTGGCGCCCAAGGCGGCGATGCGGCGGCTACCGTTAAAGCGGGATGGCGCCATGCGAAGGATTCAACCAACTCAACCACAGGCCCAGTGATCGTTAACTCCTCTCGCGCGGTACTCTACGCCTCCAGCGGCGCAGACTTCGCCCAAGCCGCCCGTAACGAAGCCCTGCGTACCCGAACCCTGTTAGAAGAAGCCAGACTCTTAACCCTAGGATCCTTATGATTGACCTATATACCGCTGCCACGCCGAATGGCCACAAAGTCTCGATTGCTTTAGAAGAGCTTGCTCTCCCCTACACGCTCAAAACCTTAGACCTGAGCAAAAACGAGCAAAAAACGCCAGAGTTTTTAGCCATCAATCCCAACGGTCGCATTCCTGCCATCGTGGACCGAAGCGAGGGCGACTTTGCCGTTTTTGAGTCTGGTGCTTGTTTGATTTATTTGGCAGAAAAGACGGGACGCTTGCTTCCCACCGAGTTCAAAGCGCGTTCACGCGTTTTGCAGTGGTTAATGTTTCAGATGGGTGGTGTGGGTCCCATGATGGGCCAAGCGAATATTTTCTTTCGCTACTTTCCAGAAAAAATCCAAGCTGCGATTGACCGCTACCAAGGCGAGAGCAAGCGTTTGTTTCGGGTCATGGACACCCACCTCGCGCACAACGAATTTTTAGCCGATGATTACTCGATTGCCGATATTGCCAACTGGGCGTGGGTCAGAACGCATAAATGGTCCGGTGTGGAGATCGATGATCTGCCACACCTATCGCGCTGGGTCGAAACCATTCGCGCCCGTCCTGCGGTTCAACAAGGCTTGATGATGCCGCCCTCGGTGCGAGACCTCGCTAAAGGCGATGAAGCAAAAACCAAAGAATTCGTGGAGAAAGCCCGAACCATGGTGGAAATGGGTCAGTCCAATAAAACCTAATCAAAGGACTTGCCATGCAACTTTATATCGCTCCCCGTGCGCCCAATCCGCGGCGCGTACAAATGTTCATGGCCGAAAAGAACATCTCTGGCATCGCCTTGGTAAACGTGGACTTAAACCAAGGCGAACACCGAAGCGCTGCGTTTTTAGCTAAAAGCCCGCAAGCCAAAGTTCCTGCGCTTGAGCTCGATGATGGCCGGGTTCTGACTGAGACGCGGGCGATTTGTACTTACCTCGAAGGCCTTTACCCCGAGCCCAATTTGATGGGACATGACTTCGAAGACAAAGCGTTTATCGAAATGGCAGACCGCCGCGCTGAATGGACCTTGTTACTGGGCGCTGCCAATGCGATTCGACATACGCACCCCGGCTTGGCCGCTTTAGAGAGCCCGCAGTTTCCTGCATTTGGCCAATCTCAGCTTGAAAAGCTCAAAGAAAACGCAAAGGTGTTTGATCGTATTTTGCAAAACCAAACCTGGATGGCGGGCCCACGTTTCACTATCGCCGATATCACCGCGTTTTGTACCCTTGAGTTCGCTCGGGGTTTGCTGAAATTTTCACCCGCCCAAGAGGGCTTGCAAGCACTGCAAAACTGGCGAGATCGGTTGACTGAGCGCGACAGTGCGCGGGCCTAGACCGAGCCCGTTAGCCTGATAGCCCGATGTTTGTGATCTCCAAGCTTTTGCTGTTTGTGACCCAGCCTTTGGCATGGGTGGTTTTGCTTCTCATGGCTGGCTTGCTGCTTTTACGTTCTGGGTTACGTGCGCCACTTCAAGCCCAACGCGAAAACCAATCGAGCCCCAAAGGTTTATGGGGGTTCAGTTTGGTGATTTTGGCTTTGCTGGTTTTGGTATTACAGGGCTGGGAGACTTTGCCAGATGCCTTGATTCGCAAACTTGAAAATACTTACGCAACACAGCCGGCATCCACCGATCTGAAAAACTTTGCCGGCATCATTGTTCTCGGTGGCGCGTTAGACAGTGCGTCGGTTTGGGAGGGTCGCTCGCAGCCCGCGCTCAATAGTGCTGCAGAGCGCATGGTGGCACCACTGCCCCTGATGCAACAACATCCCCATTTGCGTTTGTTGTTTACAGGGGGCGAAGGGCAACTCTTGGCGCAAGGCTTAACCGAGGCCCAACGCGCTGAAATTTTTTATCGCGCAATGGGCTTAGCGCCCACTCGGCTTATTTTGGAAGACCGTTCCCGCAATACGTTTGAAAACGCAGTGTTGAGTGCGGCGATTGCGGAAGTGAATATCAAAAAACCTTGGCTCTTGGTGACCTCGGCATGGCACATGCCAAGGGCCATGGCCACGTTTGAAAAAGCAGGTTGGAACGTAACGCCCTACCCGGTTGATTTTCGGACCGGTCGCAGTACGCCTTGGACTGACTACTCCTTGTCCGATGGCGCAGCCAAATGGCAGTTGGTATTGCACGAGTTGCTAGGGTTGTGGGTTTACCAGTTAACGGGGCGGGTTTAGATAAACAGCTTAGTTACAGGGATTGAGGCGGCGGTAGGCGAACCGCTAAGACTTTATCGATGCGTCTGTGGTCTAAATCAACCACCTCAAACCGCCAGTTTTGGCAACTGATTCGCTCACCCACGCTAGGCAAGTGCCCCGAGATAGACATCAACAAACCCGCCAAGGTGTTGTAGCGTCCCCGGTCTTCGGCAGGAAGCTCTTCCATGTCGAGGCGAGATTTAAGCTCGCCCAAAGGCATCACGCCGTCGAGCAACCACGAACCGTCATCCCGCTCTGTAGCCCATGCGTCGGTTAACGCGCCATATTGCAACTCACCCGTAATTGCTTCCAGTAAATCTCGCGGAGTTAGCAAGCCCTGGACCACGCCGTATTCATCCACCACGAAGACCAAGCGGCCCGCAGCCAAACGAAACTGCTCTAACAATTCCATGCCGCTGAGGGTTTCTGGAACAAATACCGCCGGCGTTAAATGGACATCAATTACTTCATCGGGTTGCGCACTCAAATCCAACAAGCGGGCTACGCTGATGATGCCCACCACATCGTCTAAGGAATTGCGACACACGGGATACCAGGAGTGCGCGCCCTTGCCGCCGCCTGCGCTGGCTAAAGACAAGCACACGCCGACGGTGCTGCGGGCTTCAAGCCACTGCACATCGGTACGCGGAGTCATGAGCGAGGTCAACGGACGCTCGTCCAAACGAAATACGTTTTGCACCATCTGGTGCTCGTGCTCTTCAATCACCCCCGCGTCAACGCCCTCTTCTAAGCTGGCGGTAATTTCTTCTTCTGTCACTGCGCGTGAGGCATTGGTATCGATACGCAAGAGTTTGAGGGTGGCAGCCGTCGTTCCTGAGAGAAGACGAACAAAAGGTTTAGCCGCTTTGGCTAACCACAGCATGGGCCTTGCGACCCAACAGGCCACCCGCTCTGGGTGCAATTGGCCAATGCGCTTAGGAACCAACTCACCAAAAATAATGGTGGTAAACGTAATAGCGGTCACGACCAATCCCGTGGCCGTGATGGCGGCAGCTGTGTCGGCCATGCCCCAGCCTTGCAAGGCCGCAGCGACCCCACCGCTAAAGGCGGACTCGCCCACAATTCCGTTGAGAACGCCAATCGACGTAATACCGACCTGCACGGTGGACAAAAACTGGTTGGGGTTTCCCAAGAGTTCCAAGGCCGCTTCCGCCCCTTTGTCCCCCGCCTCCATCAAGGCGGCCAAGCGCGCTTTTCGGCTCCCGGCCAAGGCCAATTCAGACATCGCAAAAACGCCGTTGAGGAGCGTTAAAAAAACAATCAGCAGCAATTCCATGGATCTAGAGCGAGAATGAACACCATGGCACTTTACTTGATTGGCGACGTCCAGGGCTGCGACCGTGCGCTGGAACGCTTACTTGACACGGTTTCTTTCTCAAAAAGCCGAGACACGCTCTACTTTTTAGGCGATTTGGTTAACCGTGGGCCGGATTCTGCGGGCGTACTAAGGCGTTTGATGGCCTTAGGGGATGCTGCGCAGTGCGTTTTGGGAAACCACGATTTGCACTTGCTTGCGGTGGCTTACGGTGTTCGACCAGCGCATCGCAGCGATACCTTGGCTTCGGTGTTAGATGCCAGCGACTGCAGCGCGATGCTGGAATGGCTACAACAGCAAGCCATGGCGCTGCAAATTCAGCAAGCAGGACACACCTTGCTGATGATCCACGCAGGCGTCTTGCCCCAATGGAGTTCGGCAACCGCGATGGCGCTTGCTCGTGAGGTAGAAGCGGTGTTACGCAGCACCGATCACATCGATTTTTTACACCACATGTATGGCAGTACGCCAACTTCGTGGAGCGATGAACTAGTAGGCGCAGACCGATTGCGAGTGATTGTGAATGCACTCACGCGCATGCGGTTTTGTAACGCAAAAGGAGAGATGGAGTTCACCAGCAAGGAAGCGGCCAGTGGCGCACCCGCTGGGTTTATGCCTTGGTTTGACGTTCCCGGACGGCAAACCGCCCAAGACACCGTCGCCTTTGGCCACTGGTCCACCTTAGGCAAATTAAAACGCAATGACGTATTTGCGCTTGATACCGGATGCGTGTGGGGTGGTTGTTTGAGCGCCCTGCGCTTAAACGGCCTGGGCCCCGATCAACGTTGGGGGCACCAAATGTTTGAAGTGAAGTGCGAGCCTAAGAAATAAGGCTACGACTCCATCCGCAACCTGCGGGCCGCTTCTTCAGCCTGCGCATCATCAATTTCACGCAAGATCCCTTGCATATCGACGTCGGCATGGGCGCGGTCAAAAAGACCAGTCAGCGAGGTGTCGTTAGTGAGAAGTCCGGCTTGGTAAAGGCTCCACATCTCGGGTCCAAACTGGGTTTGCTTTAGCGAGGGTGCAAACTGCCCAAAAAAATCACGCAGGTTGGCGACATCGCGCATCAGCATACGTTGGGCGTGGTTGTTGCCTGCAGCATCAACGGCTTGTGGCAGGTCAATGATCACGGGAAAATCAATGCCATCAGGCTGACCCGCCACATCACTATGAGCCAACAAAATATTGAACTCTGACAAGTCGCCATGAACGACGCCTGCGCACAACATGCGCACGACTTCGGTAATCAAAGTAGCATGGTGGGCGAGCGCTTGTAGGGGTGTAAACGCCACATCATTCAAGCGCGGTGCGGCGTCACCGTTGGCGTCGGTCACGAGTTCCATAAGCAACACGCCATCACAAAAGTTATACGGTTGCGGTACGCGAACACCTGCATCTGCGAGGCGGTAAAGCGCGTCGACTTCGGCACTTTGCCAAGCGGCTTCTTGTTCTTGGCGACCGAACTTGCTGCCTTTGGCGATTGCCCGCGCTGAACGTGAATTTTTGACTTTGCGGTTTTCGGTGTAGTCCACCGCTTGTCGAAAACTGCGGTTGGTGGCTTCTTTATAGATCTTGGCGCACAGGGTTTCGTCACCGCGGCGCACCACATAAACCATGGCTTCTTTGCCACTCATGAGTTGACGCACCACGCTGTCAATCAGCCCCTCTTCCACCAAACTTTGCAGGCGCGGTGGTGCTTTCATAGAAAATTTTTAAACTGATGCACGCTTGCGTCCGTTCCAAGTCGTTAAACCAATTCCCAAAAGAATCAAGGCGCCTCCCCAATACACACCGACCACCGGAATTTCACCATGCACCAACCACACCCACAACGGGTTGAGTACGGCATCGGCCATGGTGATCACCACCATTTGCACCGCTCCTACGCTACGCGCACCGCGCATGTAGAGCACCAAGGGCAAAGCCAATTGAACCGCACCCATCAAGAGCAACAAGGCAACGCTTTGAAGGGGCAGCGCAACGAGCAGGCCTGACGCCGCAACCAAGCCAAATACGACCAAGCCACCCAAGAGCATGGCAGGCTCCATGTCCAAAGCTTTATAGCGGCGCAAGGAGACGCTTTGAAGTGCAAAGCAAAACGCAACGCCTAAACCAATCAACGTTCCCCAGTAACCATTAATGGACGCTTCTCCCTCACCCAAAGCAATGACGGTCGCACCGCCCAAAGCCATAAGCACCGCAACATAAAAGACAGGCTGGGTTTTTTCGCCTAACCAAACCCGGGCCAATACACCGGCAAACAAACCCGACGTCGCGCCCAAACAGGAAACCGCAGCCACGCTGCTGAGGTTCATCGCAACGATGTACAGCGAAGACCCTAAAGCAAACGCGCCCGCAGAAATAAGAAGCGCTGCGGGTTCACTGCGGCGAAACATGGCGATGGTTTCACCCCGGTAGTGCCAAAGCGTCCAAGCAAGAATGGCCAAGGCCATTCCCAAACCTCGGTAAGCGTTGAAGGTCCAGGGCTGAACGCCCGGTA
>QYPA01000052.1 GCA_007279715.1 Comamonadaceae bacterium
ATATCAATATGCATCGATGTGTAAGGACAGACGACTCCACCACGATCTGCACGCACCAAAAGACCCAGATTAGCAAGGATGCCAACATCCTCATGAACACGCTTTACATCGCGCTCTACCAACCGGGCCAGCTCGCGAACTGACAGTTCGCCTATGCAATCCGCCACTAGCGGCTTACTGCCCGCCTCCAGCAAGTTCCAATGCAGGCGTATCTGACGCTAAAACACGTTGTGCCCAGGGCGCAAGCCTTGTGGTGTCAGAGCGAAGTATTTCTTGTTTGACTGCCAAGATTTGTGCGGGGTGCATCGAAAAACTTCGCAAACCCAAACCCAAAAGCAATCGGGTCAATGTGACGTCCCCAGCCATCTCGCCACAGACACTCACGCCTTTTCCCTGTTTTACGCATTCTTCAATAGTTGATGCCACCAACTGCAATACCGCAGGGTGCAAGGGGTCATAAAGGTGGGCTACCGATTCATCAGCTCGGTCAATCGCCAAGGTGTACTGAATTAAATCATTGGTTCCGATAGACAAGAAATCAAAATGCTTTAGAAACAGTTTCAGGCTCAAGGCTGCGGCTGGAATTTCAATCATCGCGCCCAACTTTACGGGTCCGTAAGCGACACCACGCTTGTCGAGCATGGCCCGGGCGCGCTCTATGTGGGCCAAAGTTTGACGAATTTCACTGGCATGGGCCAACATGGGTATGAGTAATTGCACCTGCCCAAACGCTGCCGCTCGCAAAATTGCGCGCAATTGCGTCAAGAACATCGCCGGATCTGCCAAGCTCCAGCGAATCGCACGCAAACCTAAAGCCGGGTTGAGATGGGCATCATCGTGCACGCTAGTGTCAAGCGGTTTGTCTGCGCCCACATCCACCGTGCGAATAGTGACTGGCAAGCCACGCATGCCTTCCACTGCACGCTTATAGGCTTGGAACTGTTCTTCTTCGTCGGGTAAATTTCCTTGGCGACCCATGAATAAAAATTCGCTACGAAACAAACCAACTCCCAAAGCGCCAGCTTGCAGCGCACTGCTTGCATCTTCAGGCATTTCAATGTTTGCAAGGAGCTGGATTTTTTCACCATCCATCGTTACAGCCGGTGTATGCAACAGCCTAGATAAACGACTGCGTTCTAAATCGCCTTGGCGCTGTTTGAATCCGTACTCGGCAAGAATAATGGAAGAGGGATCAACGATGATGACGCCAGCGTCCCCATCGATGATGATCCAGTCATCTTGGCGCACCAACTGGCTGCAGGTGCGAGCGCCCACTACGGCGGGGATGTCCATACTGCGGGCAACAATCGCAGTGTGTGATGTTTTTCCACCGACATCGGTGATAAACCCCGCAAAGCCGCTTTGCTTAAATTGCAACATGTCAGCCGGTGACAGGTCGTGTGCAACCAAGACCAAAGGAACATCGACCGTGTCCCCTAAAAGCAGGTCGTGTTGCATCGGCTTTCGTGTGGATCGACCGGGCGATACCACCACCGGCGAAGCTACACCTTTCATCGCACGCAAAATACGCTCCACAATCTGCTCTAGATCGGCTTTGCGTTCTCGAAGATATTCGTCTTCCATTTCATCAAAATGGCGAGCGATTATTTGGAGCTGCGTAGTGAGCGCCCACTCGGCGTTGTACAACCGATCTGAGATCCACCCCTTCACACCGCTTATCAACTCTGCATCTTGCAGCAGCATAAGGTGCACATCCAACAACGCGCTCAACTCATGGGGCGCCTCTTTGGGCCCCATGTGCGTGATACTGGTTTGTAGGCGTTGGAGTTCTTCAACCACGGCGTCGCGTCCGAGGCGAACCCGTTCAATTTCTGCTTCGACGTCTTTGGCGGCAATAAAGTAATGCGCAACATCCATCCGGCTCGAGGCAACAAGTACCGCACGCCCGATTGCTACTCCGCGTGAAACGGCTAAGCCATGGATGGAAAAAGTCATTGCGCGTGCATCTCTCTTTTATTCGCCTTCGCCAAAGAGATCAGTGATCAGTGCCAGCAAAGCGTCCATCGCCACTTGTTCTTGGTCGCCATCGGTTTCTAAAACGACGTCTGAACCCACACCGGCAGCCAGCATCATCACGCCCATAATGCTTTTAGCATTCACCCGGCGCTCCCCTTTGGCAATCCAAGCGGCACACGGAAAGCTCCCCGCTAATTTAGTGAGCTTGGCGGAGGCGCGGGCGTGAAGTCCCAATTTATTGGTGATGGTGACGTGTTTACTTATCATTGGTTTTCTTTTGCTAGTTGTGGTGGGGGAGATACGGCGACTTGCACGATGCATTGTGTAGCGCCGGTCAGAGCGCGCATGACCAACGCATCTAAAGATTCATTGCGGTAGGTGACGGCCTTAATCGCCATGGGCAAATTAACTCCAGCCACCAATTTTGAGCTTAACCCATCGACTAATTTTTGCGCAATGTTGCAAGGTGTTGCGCCAACGATATCCGTCAGTACCAGCACTTGTTTGGTACCCAATTGCTGCACTAACTCACGCGCTGCATCCAGCGTTACTTCGGGTGCGGCTGTAGGCTCAACATCAAGGGCCAGTACGCCCTGATCTGCGTCTGGAAAAACATGCATGACACACGCCCGTAGTGCGCTGGCCAGGGGTGCATGAGCGATCAATAAAATTCCGATGGTCATGAAGAGTTAACAACAGTTGAATACTCGATTATGGCGTTTTTGCTCGCAGAAAATGCACATAAGCCCATAAGCAGCAAACTCCATACACCCCGATCGCGCCTTGGTAGGCCGCCGACTCGGCCCAACCCCACGCTCGCAAGCCATCAATCACCAAACCTACGCCCCATTGCACGGCAAAAACGCCGCTAAATATGACCAGATTGAATGCCGATAGTGCGCGCCCGGCCAGCTCCGTTTTAAACGCCATTCCTATTGCCGGTTGTGCCAAAGCTGCCACTGTTGAGCTTACGCAATACACCGTCCAAACCATGGCGGAAGCTTCCCCTACTACATGGGCACTCAAAACAAGCACAGCAATCATTACAAGACTGATAGGCAAACCGCGCTTCATGAGCGTGTTAGCGCTCAATCCTCTTTTGGCAAGCCACGGGTTGGCCCAACCCCACAGCAAATAGGCCACCATCATTGATACATTGAGCCAAAACATCCCGGAGCCAGCCTGCTCTGGCGTCATTCCTGCGACTTTGACCATCCACGGGGCAGCCCAAAGCGTTTGCATTGCCACCATCCCGCCGTAGCCCACAAAACCATACGGGGCAAGACTTCGAAAATACGCGTTACTCCACACGGCTCCATAGCCTGGGGGCTCTTTGGGTTCGACTGCTTCACCATGCGTTTGGTGTTGCGTTGTCAATTTGCTCGGAACCTGCCACGCAATCAAAACCATGGAGACGGCTAATAGCGCCCCCAAGCCTAAAAATATCCCCCTCCAGCCAATCACAGGCATCAACCATTGCACGGGCAAGGTTGATGCGACCATCCCCAAGGCACCAGTCATCAGCATCCACGAATTTGCCCGCATTTGAAGTCCAGGCGCGTACCAGCGGCGGTACCCCGTCAGCGGAGCCATCAAGCAAGCACTCACACCCACTCCGCACAGCATTCGACCCAGCAACAAGCCAACGAATCCTGTCGCATTGGCAAACGCAATACAAGCCAACACCGCGATACTTAAAAAACCCAAAACGACGCGCTGTGGCCCAAATCGATCTAGCAAAGTCCCCAAAGGAAGCTGAGTTAACGCAAATCCGAAGAAATAGCCGCCAGCCAACAAACCCAGGTTTCCCGCGGTAAGGGCGAACTCTTGAACCAGCGTGGGCGCCAGGGTTGCAGTGATTGCGCGAATAAGCGTTGATAAGAAATAGGCAAACGCAAAGGCCAAAAACACCAACACCGCTTGCTGGGGTTTAAGAAAGTCCAAAGGACGCGTATCTAAGCTGCTACTCATTGAATTTTTACTTCGCTAAAAAATGGTTCTGATTGTTCAGATGTGATGGCTTGGGCGTACATGGCCAAATGATAAATCTCCGTTCCAAGAACCACCCACGCCAATTGGGCTTTTAGCTCTTGCCCGTTACTACGCGCTCCAGCCAACTTAAAGAACTGCCCTGTGACTGGTTTTTCACCGCGCGTTTGAAATATGGTTTGTTGCGGCGAACCTGCTAGCATTTGTTTAAAACTGGCGTTTTGCCATGCTGCTGCGACAGCTTGGCTCTCACTGGGATTTGGCACTTTGGCATGACTGACGGCATACATCACCCCTTGGGCTTCACAGCCCATCATCTCCATTTGGATTTTTTGCCCGCTAATCTCCAGCTCCCTTTGCGCTCGATCAGGCTTGCAAGGCAACCACGTACTCACTCCATCCAAATTGACGGCTCTCCAATTCAGGGCCGGTGTGCAACCTGCCAAACCAAGGACCATAATCAGGCCGAACAACCCAAGGCGGTACCCGCCTTTGGCATTCATCGACAATGCATTTGCGTTAAACTTTTTCATATCCAAAGCGCCCATCTTCATGAAACGTAATTTCACCATTGCAGCCATCCTAACGGCTGGCCTATTGATTGGCGCCGCTTTGCTATGGAAGTCCGAGTCTATCGCCCCTAGCAGCACTTTTGTGATACTCGATGGGCGCACCCAACATACCTCCGATCTCAAAGGTCAAGTCACGCTCGTTAATTTTTGGGCGACGAGCTGTGTGACATGTGTGGCCGAGATGCCAGAAATGGTCAACACCTTTGAAAAATTCAAAGGCCAAGGTTTTAGGACGCTTGCGGTATCCATGCAATACGATCCACCGAGCTACGTCGTCAATTTTGTTCAATCCCGAAAACTTCCCTTTGATGTTGCCATTGACAACACGGGCGCGATTGCAAAAGCTTGGGGCGATGTTCAATTGACTCCTACAAGTTACTTGGTAGATAAAAAGGGACGTATTGTTAAACGCTACGTGGGCGCTCCCGACTTTGCTCAGTTAGATGCCCTCATTGCGCAGCTTTTGAAAGAGACCTGAATCGCAAGCCCGCGCTCGCGCACTCCTCATGAACAAGCCCCCGCCCTCGCAAAACTCAAAGGTCTTACTGATTTCGCCACAGTCGGCTGCTGACTTTGAAGCCCTACGCAGCCTACTAAAAGAATACGCCGACTCTATTGATGCAGTCGCTTGCTTCGAAAATTTTGAGGCGGAATTACGAGATTTGCCAGGAGACTACGCGGCTCCCCGTGGGCATTTACTTTTAGCGAGTGTGGATGGCGAGTGGGCTGGCTGTTGTGCTTTGCGGCCCCTGGACAACGCTGACTACCCTAATGCTTGCGAGATGAAGCGATTGTTTGTCCAACCGCGTTGTAGAACCAAAGGAGTAGGTCGCTTAC
>QYPA01000177.1 GCA_007279715.1 Comamonadaceae bacterium
AAAGCCGATAACTTTTCTCGCTGCGCAGAGTTGAGCGAACGCGACTCGTACAACATCACTGGGATAAAGTCGCTTTGGGGCCCGAGCAAAACGAGAAAGTGCGTGTGTACCAAACCTCCCAGCTGTACGAGTGGGTTTGCTTCCCGCGAAAGTGCCAAGGTCGTGTGCTGGCGGGCCAAGGCAGAGGTCATCCCCTCTTCCATCACAGCAAACAACAAGGCGTCTTTGCTTTTGAAGTGGTAAAAAGGGGAGCCGCTTTGCATACCCACGGCGGCGGCAATATCGCGCGTGGTAGTTGCCGCAAAGCCCTTGCTTCTAAAAAGCGCTGCCGCAGCTTGTAACAACGCCGCCCTGCGGTTTCCGTCATCGCGGTCTTCGGCAGTTTTGCGCGGACGCCCTCGGGGCCGTTTCGCCTCTGCGCTGACGAGCGCAACGGAGACTGGCGATCGTTGGATGGATGTGGGTTGCGAAACAGGCATGGGCACACCATACCAAAACCCGTTATTTTTAGCAAGCGTTCGCTTGGTAAAAATAAATCACGGACTCACCTCTTCAAATTTTGGAGAAGTCTGGTTTGCGTTTTTCCATAAACGCGGTAAAGGCTTCTGTGGCATGTGGCGCTTGCAATAGGCGTCCAAAGCTTTGAGCTTCTTCGCTGATTTGCGCCAACAGTTGCTCGGTCTGGCCTTTTTTCATTAAGCGTTTGGTCTCAATGAGGGAAGGGAGGGGTTTGGCGGCCAGTTTCAGGGCTTGGGCATGCGCTACGGCGTTGGCCTCCGTAGGAGGAACGATGCGGTTCACCAATCCCACCTCCAACGCTGCTTCGGCCATAAAAGGTTCGCCTAAAAGCAAGTCTTCCGCAGCGCGGTGGTAGCCCAAGAGCTGAGGGGCCAAAAGGCTGGAGCCCGCTTCGGCGCACAGTCCCAAATTCACAAAAGGCATAGAGAAAGCGGCGTTGTCGCCGGCGTAAACCAAATCGCAGTGAAACAGCAGCGTGGTGCCAATACCTACGGCAGGCCCGCACACTGCGGCCACTAGCGGTTTGGGGAAAGTGACCAAGCCGCGCATAAAGCGAAACACCGGTGCGTCTTCGCCCCTGGGTGGTTTGGCCAAAAAATCGCCAATATCATTGCCTGCGCTAAACACGGTGGCATGACCTTGAATCACCACAACATGCACCGCGGTATCCGTGCTGGCTTGCAGTAAAGCATCAGCACAGGTGCTGTACATGGCTTGGGTGAAGGAGTTTTTTTTCTCAATGCGGTTCAGCGTGAGTGTCATCACGCCGTCGGCAATGTTTATCAGTACGTCTTGCATCGCAAATCCTTAAAAATTTATTCTTTGTAATAGACCAATTGGTGGGTCGTCGCGAGCAAGACGCCCGCTTCACTCCACAAGCAACCACTTTGGTCAAAAAATCCGTTGCGAAAGACCTGTCCGCGGGCTTGAGCTAAAAGAAAACCCGAACCCACGTCAGACAACTGCGCGCTATCGGCATGAAAGTACACCGTCATCGACACGGTTCCGGCGGGAACCCACTTAGCCCGACGCACCCACACGCGTGGGTAGAAGATATCCGCAAAAGCTGTGAGTGCGGCAAAGTCCATGGCTCGCCCCGCGCGATCCCGGACCCACAGCTGGGTCAGGCTGGCTTCTTCTGATGACAAGGTACTCTCTGCGCCGTCCCACGTTTGCGGCAAGCCACCCGAAACACCGCGCATATCAAAGCGCGTTAACCATTCCACGCCTTGAGGGATATTGGCAGCTTCGAGGCTTTCTGGGGGTGGCGCTTTAGGCATCGGTAAATCATTGGCACTCCAGGTCTCCCGCCGCGCCGCCGTCATCGCGGTTACAGTGAACACCGACTCCACGCTGCCGTCTTTTTGGGTTTGAAGAATTTCAAACACCCAATGCTGGGTTGAACGGTTGGTCCGGGCAATGCGGAGGTTCAACTCAAACGGGCCGTTTGCAATCGCCGCCGCAAAATTCACTGTCAGTGAAACCGGCTCCCCCAGGCATTCGGAGTGATCCAAAATAGCCTGCGTTACGGTGGCCGCCGTGATTCCCCCAAACGGGCCGACCATATTGGCCCAGGCTGAATGCGTGCTACCAAGGTAACGGCACGCGTCTTGGCGCGTAAGCGCTAAAGCGGCATCAAAAGGGTGGGTGGGTTCTGGGATCGGCGTCATTGCGAATTATTGAACGCGAACCCAGGTCTGGGTTCGGCCGAGCAATGGCGTACCCATGTAGCCACGCACTTCAAGTTTCTTTCCGCCATCGATGGGAGTCAAACGCAAGCTGTAATTTTTTCCATTTTCAGGATCCAAAATCTTGCCATCTTCCCAAACGTCTTTACCGTCTTTTTTAACGCCACCACGGATGATTTCCATTCCAACTTTTGGTTTTCCTTTGCGGTCATCGGTGCAATCGACGCAATTAGGCTCAGCGCCAGGTTTGGGATCAAGCGCTTTCTCAACAACGCCTGAGAGACCGCCACTGGCGTTGAGCACAATGCGGATTTCAGCTTTAGGTTTGTTGGTTGCATCATCGATGCTATTCCAAAGGCCCAAGGGCGTCATCTGTGCATAAGACAGGGCACCGGTGGTTACGCACACTGCAGTCAAAAGAAATTTTTTCATGGCTGGTCTCCTAGTTAAAAAGGTAAAGGGAAATACGGGTTTAGGCTAAGGCCGCTTCGGTGTCCATGAGAACGTCGGAGCCGGCACTCGCCGTTCGCATCAACATCGCTGTTTCAGGCAACAGCTTAGCGAAGTAAAAGCGCGCTGTTTGGACTTTAGCCAAGTAAAACGCATCGGTATTGCCTGCTGCGATTTCACGCAAAGCCACTTGTGCCATTCGGGCCCAAAAGTAACCAAACACCATGTGACCGGCAACGCGCAAATAGTCCACCGCCGCCGCGCCGACTTCGTCCGGGTTTTGGAACCCTTTCATGCCAATCTCCGTAGTGAACTTTGTCATCTGTTCTCCTAATTTGGCAAGGGGTTCCAAAAATTCAGCCATCTTCTCATTACCGGCTTCTTCTTGAACCAATTTCACAATGAGCTTTCCAAAACGCTTGAGTGTTGCACCGTTGTTACCCAAAATTTTGCGGCCCAAAAGGTCTAAAGACTGAATGGTATTGGTGCCCTCATAAATCATATTGATACGCGCATCCCGCACATACTGCTCCATCCCCCATTCCTTCACATAACCGTGGCCACCAAAGACCTGCATGCACATGGAGGTAGATGTCCAACCGTTGTCGGTAATAAACGCTTTGACAATGGGCGTGAGCATCGCCAGCATTTCGCCCGCGTCGGTGCGTACTTTTTCATCGGGGTGGCTGTGCTCTTCTTCAAGCAGCATGGCGCAATACGCCTGCAAGGCTCTGCCACCTTCGGCGTAGGCCTTGGCGGTGAGCAACATCTTGCGCACATCGGGGTGCACAATGATCGGATCGGCCGCTTTGTCTTTGGCTTTGGTTCCAGAGAGGGAGCGCATTTGAATCCGGTCTTTGGCATACACCAAGGCGTTTTGGTAGGCGACTTCCGTCAGACCCAAGGACTGGTTTCCCACCCCAAGACGCGCAGCGTTCATCATCACAAACATGCCGTTCATGCCTTTGTTAGGCGCACCAACCATGGTGCCAACGGCGCCGTCTAAAACCATCTGGCAGGTTGCGCTGCCTTTGATTCCCATCTTGTGTTCGAGGCCGCCGCAGTAAATTCCATTGCGCGCACCCAAAGCGCCGTCTGCGCCCACCATGAACTTCGGAACAATAAACAAACTCACGCCCTTGATTCCGGGAGGCGCATCGGGCAGACGTGCTAACACCAAATGAATGATGTTCTCACTCATATCGTGTTCGCCCGCGCTGATAAAAATTTTATTGCCCGTCAACCGGAAAGTGCCGTCCGCTTGGGGTTCAGCTTTGGTGCGCATCAAACCGAGGTCGGTTCCGCAATGGGGCTCGGTTAAACACATCGTGCCCGTCCATTGGCCGCTTGTCATTTTGTGGAGGTAGGTGGTTTTTTGCGCATCGGTTCCATGGGTAGCTAAGGATGCGTAGGCCCCGTGGGTCAAGCCGGGGTACATCGTCCACGCCTGGTTGGCGCTATTGAGCATCTCGTAAAACATTTGGTTAACAATCAGAGGCAAACCCTGTCCGCCAAACGCGGGGTCGCACCCCAGCGCCGCCCACCCGCCTTCAACATATTGCGCGTAGGCTTCTTTGAACCCTTTGGGCGTCGTCACCGCATGGGTTTTGACATCGAGTTGGCAACCCTCTGCGTCGCCACTGATGTTGAGCGGAAACAAAACCTCGGAGGCAAACTTGCCCCCTTCTTCGAGCACCGCATTGATCGTTTCCGCATCCATATCCGCATGTTTAGGGATGGTTTTGAGGGTGTCGGTAATGTGCAGTAATTCGTGCATTACAAATTGCATGTCACGCAGTGGTGGGGTATAGCTTGGCATGGGAAACTCCTGGAGGTTTAAATCGAAAGGGAAGAATTAGGCAGTAGCGACTTGCGTCCCGTAGCGGGCCAAGATGTCGTCAAAGCCACGGTTAGCTCGGGCTAAGGAGCCGGGTTTTTGCAAAAAGCGGGCTTCGTAATGCAACGCCAAGATCAGCGCATGAATCTCAAACGCGATTTGCTGCTCGTCGGCATCAGAGACCAAATGGCCGCATCCTTTGGCCAAGACCACGGCCCGGTATAAAGCACTCAGCCAGGTTTGAACGGAATCTGCGAGCGCATCGCGCACGGGCCCGGTTCGGTCGTCAAACTCCACTGCGCCACTGATAAAAATACAACCCGACTGCAACTCAACCGCAACGCGCTTCATCCAGTTATCAAACAAGGCCCGTAATCGCGGCAGGCCCCGAGGTGTTTGCATAGCGGGGTAAAAAATCTCTTGCTCAAAGGTGGCAAAGTATTCGTGAATCACCGAAATCTGCAACTCTTCCCGAGATCCAAAGTGGGCAAACACCCCGGACTTGCTCATGTGCATACGCTCTGCCAACGCACCAATACTCAAACCCTCAAGTCCCACTTGCGTTCCCAAGGTCACGGCGGCTTGAACAATCGCTTGCTTGGTTTGCTGCCCTTTGTGTAAAACCCGCAGCGCAGGCTTACGCTCGGAGGCTGGGTCAGCGATAGCGGTGGCTAATACGGAAGAAGGCATGGAGCAGGCGAGAAAGTGAAAATAGTACGACCGTGCTATTTTGCACCATTTCCACTACAAGCTTGGATTGCCCCTGATTAATGGAGGTTGAATCAGGGTAAAGCTGCTTCTCAAGAGGACCGGATCATCGTCCCAAAGGCCTGATCGGTGAGTATCTCGAGGAGCAGCACGTGGGGTACGCGTCCGTCAATGATGTGGACCGCCTTGACACCGCTTTTCGCGGCATCAAGTGCTCCACTGATTTTTGGCATCATCCCACCAGAAATGGTTCCGTCAGCAAACAACGCGTCGATTTGACGGGCACTGAGCTCGGTCAACAACTCACCCGCTTTGTTTAAAACGCCGCTGATATTGGTCAACATCAAGAGTTTTTCCGCTTGAAGTACGGTGGCTAATTTGGCAGCCACCACGTCGGCGTTGATGTTGTAGCTCTCATTATCATCACCAAAACCGATGGGGCTAATGACCGGAATAAACGCATCGTCTTGGAGGGCCTTCACCACACTGGGGTCTACGCTCACGATATCGCCCACTTGGCCAATGTCATGTTCAACGGCTGGGTTGGCAGTGTCTAGCATTTTGAGCTTTTGCGCACGAATCATGGCGCCATCGCGCCCTGTCAAGCCCACCGCCTTACCGCCGGCTTGGTTAATCAGCCCGACGATGTCTTGTTGCACCTCGCCCCCTAAAACCCACTCCACCACCTCCATGGTTTCGGCGTCGGTGACGCGCATGCCTTGAATAAACTCTCCGGTTTTGCCTAGCCGTTTTAAAGCGTTTTCGATCTGCGGCCCACCACCGTGAACCACCACGGGGTTGATACCCACCAGTTTGAGTAGCACCACGTCTTGGGCAAAGGCGGCCTGTAAAGCGGGGTCGGTCATCGCGTTGCCGCCGTATTTAATGACCATGGTTTTGCCGTGGAATTGACGGATATAGGGCAAAGCATGGGCCAGAACCAAAGCTTGGTCGGACGGGCTGGTTTGAGATGATTGAGTCATACTAAAGTGGTAAATGGAGTTGAACTTTGACAGCCTGCTCTAACGCCTTCATATCATTTCGGCTCAACTGCCCCAAACAACTCGACAAGCGTTCTTTTGCCACGGTAGTGATCTGGTCAGCCATTGCCTTACTTTCTTGTCCTGCAATTTGAACAACCGTTTCACTAGGGTACAGCCTTCCTGTATTTGAGGAAAGGGGAACAACCTGCAAGCGGTTCAAATGCAGATTAGATGCGTCGTTGCTGATGATGACTGCGGGTCGGGTTTTGCGAATTTCGCCACCTCGGGATGGATCAAAATCAACCCACCACACTTCACCGCGCAACATGTGTCACATCACCCACCAAAGCCTCACACCACTCCATCGCAGCCGCTTCCCGCACGGTGTCTTTGGCCATCGCTTTGTAACTTTCTGCTAAATCATCACTAACCACGTGCGGTCGGGCAAGCCCCTCCAAAAAGGAACTGATCTTTCTACGCCCGATGACACGAACCAATCCCTCATAGACAGCTTCGTCCATAGTAATCGTCATTCTTTTTTGCATAAGGCGCTCCAAAAAGTTTTGTGCATATATGCATTATGCCTAAATCAACTTTGGATGTTAAGGGCTACTGCCGTACCCATGCACTAAACGCTGAAAAATTGCTTTCATCACAACCAAGTCATCGCCTTGCGCAGCCAACTTTAACTCGTGCAAATGCTCTGAGAGTTGCGGCCATTCCAGAAAATCTTCGTGGGCTTTCATGATGCGAGGGTGTTCGGTGGGCTCGGGGTTTTCGCCAATGAGTAACTCCTCATACAACTTTTCACCCGGACGCAATCCGACCACGGCTATTTCGATATCCCCTTCGGGGTAGGCGGAGTCTTTGACTGTCAGGCCGGAGAGCTGAACCATGCGTTGGGCGAGATCCATGATTTTGACCGGCTCGCCCATGTCCAAAACAAACACATCGCCGCCCTGTCCCATCGCGCCGGCTTGCAAGACCAACTGGGCGGCCTCAGGAATGGTCATGAAATATCGGGTTACCTCTTTGTGGGTGAGGGTGATTGGGCCACCGCCTTCCAATTGCTGGCGAAACAAGGGCACAACGCTACCGCTAGAGCCCAGTACATTGCCAAATCGAACCATCGAAAAGCACGTTTTACTATTGCCTGTAATCTTCGACTCTTCAGCCAAAGCCTGCAAGACCAATTCCGCCATGCGTTTGGTTGCCCCCATGACGTTGGTTGGTCGAACCGCTTTGTCTGTGCTCACCAAAACGAAGCGCTTAACTCCACTGGCCTGCGCAGCCCGTGCCACATTCAAGGTGCCAAAGACATTGTTGATTACACCCACACCTGGATTGCTTTCTACCAAAGGCACGTGCTTGTAAGCCGCTGCGTGGTAGACAGTTGCAGGTTGGTAGCTGATGCAAACGGCTTGCATTTGTTCTGCGTTTGTAACGCTTCCCAGCAAAGGAACCAACTCCACAGATAAGTGATGAGATTGGCAAAGAGCCTCTAGCTCTTGGTGAATCGCATACAAACCAAACTCGTTATGGTCCAGCAGCACCAATTGTTTTGGGGATTGAAGAACGATATTTCGGGTTAGTTCCCCGCCAATACTGCCGCCTGCGCCTGTAACCATCACCACTTGGCCTCTTAAGTCGCAGGCCAATAAATCCGCTTTGGGTGGAACTGGTGTTCGCCCCAATAGATCATCAATATCTAACTCGTGGATATCTTTAACGCTCACTTTGCCACTAGCCAAGTCAGCCATGCTTGGCAGGGTGCGAACGTGAACAGGCAGCTTACTTAAGGACGCAATGATTTGCTTGCGCCGTTCTCGCGTGGCATTGGGCATTGCCAACAATAAATCAGTAACCTCATAGCGGGTCACCAAACTCGGTAAATCTTGGGATGCCCAGACAGGCACACCGTTGATACTGCGGCCGACTTTGTGGGAGTCGTCATCCACAAACCCGACCAACTTTAGCTGTCGCTCCATCGAAACAGCCGCAGCTGTTTGAACCCCGGCCGTACCCGCACCAAAAATCAATAACCGTCCAGATTTATTTCCTGCGGCCAGGGTCAGGCCTGCCAACCAAAACCGCGCAATAGCCCGGCTCGCACCCACCAAAATCAAAAACAACAAGGGCTGCAATACCCCCAGACTACGCGGCACCATAGGCCATTGCGTCGATAACAAAATCGCCAACAAAACCAATCCATAGACCGCAATAGCCTTGACGGTAGAAATTAATGCCGCCTGGCCCGTATATCGAAAAATAGCTCGGTACAGGCCAAACTTTACAAATATAGGGACCGCCAAAAATGGCGTTAGAAAATATACCGCCCATTGCAGACCTACGGGTCGGTGAAAAACATCAAGTCGCAAGGAGAACGCGAACCACGTGGCAATAAACGCAAGCGTAATATCTACCGCAACGACAACAAGTCGTTTGTAGATACGCGGCCAAGCAAGAACTTTAAGGTACATAACGATCTAAAACACAAAACCCCATGTCTGCCCTTGATCACAAGTGCTTCGCATGGGGTTTTTCGCTTTGTTTAAGCGGCGATTAAAAAAGAATCTTTGGCTCGGCCTTGGGCGATTAGAGTGGACAACCATTTGGGAGTTAATCCGCGGCCAGTCCAAGTCTCTCCACTGGGCCCACGGTATTTAGGAGCCACTGGGTTACTGGCTTTACGCGCAGCCTTAGGCGTCTTCACAGATTTTGCAGCACCAGCTTTACCTTTGGCAGCACGGCCAGCTTTGCTTTTGCCTTTTCCAGACTGCAAATCTTTGACAGTGATACCAAAAGCCGCCATTTTCGCGAGAATATCTTGGACAGTGGCATGGAAATCTTTGGATTTGATTTCATTCGCTTGCTTTTGCAGCTTTTCGATTTGACTTTGAATATCGATGAGATTAGACATGTATTACTCCTGAAAAAATTAGTACGGTCTGATTATAGAATAATCAGTGGGAAACACCTTCGCGGCGAACCACTTTAATCAATGTCAGCCAAAGTATTTTTATATCCAACCACAAAGATTGGTTTTTTAGATAATAAACATCCAAGGCCACTTTATCTTCGATCGATAATTCATCGCGGCCGTTCACTTGCGCCCAGCCTGTGAGGCCAGGAAGCAATAAGTGGATTCCATATTTAGTTCGTAGTTCAATTAAGTCTTGTTGATTGAATAACGCGGGGCGAGGGCCTACAAGACTCATGTCACCGACCAAAACACTCCATAACTGAGGCAATTCATCTAAGCTACTTCTACGCAAGAAGGAGCCGATCGGAGTTAAATACTCTTTAGGATTGCCCATCAAGTGGGTCGCGAGCGCCGGCGTACCAACCCGCATAGTTCGGAATTTTGGCATTTTGAAATTGCCATTGTTACGTCCAACGCGGTCAGACCAATAGAGTGCTGGACCTTTGGAAATTGAGCGGACAGCAATTGTCACCATTAATATCGGAAAAAATAAAATGAGGCTAGCAATCAAAGCAACGGCCGAATCCATGATTCGTTTCATGACTTGTAATTTCTCGAAGAAATCACCTCCGCGAGCCAACCTTCAAGTCTGTCAATCAACATAGAACGATCAAATTCTTTTGTACTAACTTCTTGCCCGTTCCTACCCATAGCACTACGCTCTTCTTTTGACATTTTTGAAAGTTTCAAGACGGCATCCGCCAATCCTGCAGAGTCTCCAGCATTACATACCAACCCAGAGTTAGAATTTTTAACAAGCGCAGCACCTTCGCCATTCAACATAGCCACGACGGGAATTCCTGCCGCGAGGTAAGACTGTAATTTCCCAGGAATGGTCATTGTAAAAATGTGCTCGTCCTTTAGACTCACCAGCAAAGCATCAGCATGACTAAAGAAAGATGGCATTCTTTCCACCGGGTAGCGTCCAAACATAAGAACACAACCGTCTAAGCGACGACGCGTTATCTGCTCATCAACCCACTTTGCATTTCGTCCATCACCGACAATGAGCCAACGAATATTCGTATGTGCTCGCAAATTCTCAGCTGCGTCTAAGACGGCAGGAAAATCCTGCGCGTCACCTATGTTGCCCGCAAACATCACGCTGAAGCTTTGAGAATTTTTAGGAACTTCCTCAGCCCAAACATTTTGTTGCCTCTCAAAAATCCTCTCTGCCCAGCTTGGAAAATACTCAATCTGCTTACTGTCATCGGTATATTTTTTAATTTTTGGAATAAAGCTTTTCGACTGCGCAAGAATTAAGTCACAACGGGAGTAAATAAACTTAATTAGCCATCCGATTAACTGAATCAAAAAGCCGGCTAAATCAAGTTTAGAGACCAATATTATTTTTGATAAAAATAATCCTGACGAATCCTTTCGAAAAGCGGAAGTCATTTTGAGGGAGCATGGTGCAGTCGTGATCGAAAACTATTTCTCTTCTGACGCTATAGAGAAATTTATTGATTCGCATAAAGAGTATATTGATGGCATGAAGGCGGTAGAGAGCCGTTTTGGTGACCCGCTTCCCTTGTCCAATGAGCTTTTGAATTTATGGTTGGATCCCGCCTTGTATGGATTCATGAGGAAATATTTCGGGTCGACTCCTTATTGCCGGTCGTACCCCTTGCTGCAATATGTTGACAAGAATTCAACCATTGAGTTCAAGGCATCTAAGAAAGGAATTGCGTATCCTTGGCACATTGATCACTGTCCAATATTTGCACAAATGATTTATCTGTCGGATATTAGTCAAGACGGAACCTGCATGGAGATCGTATCCGGGTCTCATCACTATCCTAACGTCGGAATCAGCTTGTATTCCGACGAATACATTGAGGATTGTGGGAAGCCTCTGCTGAAGCTGTCCGGGCCCAAAGGGTCTATCCAGATGCATGATCCTAACGTGGTGCATAGGGCGCGACCGGTGCAGGGATCGGACCGGTTGTGGCTGTTCGGTGATTTCAGTTGGGGGGAAAATATTTTGTTTGACATTTCTGCGGCGACCGGTATGTTGGCGAAGACAAAAGTGCCGTTGTCTGACTTGACGCCAATGCGACGGGATGCATTGGCGGGATTACTTCCTAATACGCCTTTCAAAGGGTATAGCATGGAGAATGGATTTTTGACTCGTCAAGTTTCACAAGAAATCTAGCGATTTTTAATCGAGTGGGTGATTCTCGCTCGTCAGTACCGATATATTTTTTTTGGATAGCATATGAAGTTAACAGAAAATCAAATTCGACCGGTTGATCTGATGGTCAAGCAACGAATTGCCGCGCTCACCGATGCAGGTCGGATGTTATCCCGGTGCGGAGAATTCGTTCACGTAGATTGTCCGGCATGTGGACAAAGCAGCTCAAACAAGAAATATGAAAAGAACGGCATGAGTTACGTGGAGTGCCCTGATTGCCAGACCTTTTACGTGAATCCGCGTCCACCTGAGGAGGTGTTGGAGTGGTTTTACAAGGGTTCCCCAAATTACGCTTACTGGAATGAGGTCATATTTCCAGCTTCCGAGGCGGCGCGTCTTGAGCGCATCTTTGTGCCGCGTGTAGATCGGGTGCTTGATCTGTGCAACAAATATGGCATAAGCACTAATTCTTTAATTGAGATCGGTGCGGGGTTTGGTACCTTTTGCGGAGAGTTGAAAAGAAGAAATATATTTTCACGCGTAGTCGCCGTGGAACCGACGCCTGATTTGGCGGCAACATGCAGAGGGCGCAGCATGGAGGTCATCGAGTGTCCCGTTGAGCGCATTCAATTGCGGGACGATGAGCTGTTCGACGTAGTCGTCAGTTTTGAGGTGATTGAGCACCTATTCAACCCCAAGGTGTTTGTTGCAAATATGGCCCGTTTGTTAAAACCAGGCGGCATCATATTGCTCGTATGTCCCAATGGGAAAGGTTTTGATGTTGAAACACTTGGAATTTTGAGTAATACGGTCGACCACGAGCATCTGAACTACTTCAATCCCCAATCATTGGGAGGATTGCTAGAGCGCTCTGGATTGAAGGTGCTGGAACAATCCACGCCGGGTAAATTAGATGCGGAGTTGGTGCGAAATAAGGTGCTTGACGGTGAGTTTGATGTCGGTGACCAACCCTTCCTGAAACGGTTGCTTATTGATGAGTGGGAGAAGCTTGGCGAGGGTTTTCAGGATTACCTTGTTGAAAACGGACTGTCATCCAATATGTGGATTGTTGCAAGAAAGCCTTCGGCCTGATTTGGTTGGACTATGAAGTACTGTAAGTTCTGCCTTCAGCCGGATACGCGGCCAAATACCTTTTTCTCTGTGGATGGGGTTTGTCCGGCATGTACGTACTTTAGCGCTACAAAACATGTGGATTGGCAGGAGCGTTTTGAAATACTCCAGGACTTGCTGGCACAACATCCAAGGCGCAAGGGCCAATATCATGACTGCATTATTGGAGTGAGTGGCGGGAAAGATAGTACCCGTCAGGCGCTGTTTCTACGCGACAAGCTGGGGGTTAATCCATTGCTGGTGACACTCAGTTACCCACCCGAGCAGGTAACTGAGCGCGGGGTGGAAAACCTTTCCAATCTGATAAACCTTGGTTTCGATGTGGTGGTGAGTGCCCCAGCCCCGCAAACCTGGCGTACTTTGAAGCAGGAGGGTTTTCGCCAGTTCACGAATTCATTCCGTTCCACTGAAATGGCCTTATTCGCATCTGTTCCCCAGATTGCGATTAAGTACGGGATCAAGCTGATTATGTGGGGTGAAAACCCTGGACTGCAACTTGGGGACATGAAAACGTTGGGGCGCAACGGGTACGATGGAAATAGTCTGCGTTACATGAATACGCTTTCCAGCGGACTGGATTGGATGTTGAAATGCGGTTTTACTAAGTCCGAATTGACTCCGTATGTCTATCCCGGTGTTGAAGAATTCGAGAAGCATAACTTGCAGATTGTTTATCTGGGTTGGTTTCTGGGTGATTGGTCCCTTGTGAATAATGCGGAGTATTCTTGTACGAGTGGCTTGCAGATCCGTACGGATGGGGTGGAGAAAACCGGTGACCTGTATGGGGTTACCGCTCTGGACGAAGATTTCACGCCTATTAATCAGTTGATCAAAGGCGGATTCAAGTACGAAGTGCAACGTTGACTAACCGCAATAAGGAGGCTGAGGATGTTTAGCATTCAAGGCTTCCTGACCTGCAAGTCGAAGTTGCCCGATGAATTACAAACACCTCAGCCAGATTGAAAGATATCAG
>QYPA01000157.1 GCA_007279715.1 Comamonadaceae bacterium
AGACACAGAGCTCGAAGGATCAATCGTCAACACGGCCACTCTATGACCCTGCGCGATCAAATACAAACCCAGCGCTTCGATAAATGTGGACTTGCCCACGCCCGGCACACCACTGATACCTAGGCGAAACGAATTGCCCGTGTGCGGCAGCATGGCGGTGAGCAACTCATCGGCTTGGGCGCGGTGGTCGGTGCGGGTCGATTCGAGCAGCGTGATGGCTTTGGCCATGGCGCGGCGCTGCTCCATGGCATTGCCTTGCAAAACGTCTTGCATCAGTTGAACTAAGTTCATTCAGCACCAACTGGATTCACCCAGTTCTCCAACTTCAAACCCTCAATCCGCTCAAACTCCCGCGTGTTATTGGTCACACAAACCGCGTCCAAAGCCAAGGCGTGACAGCCAATCAACAAGTCCAACTCGCCAATACTTTTTCCTGTAGATCGCAGTGCGTGTTGTTGGCGGGCGAAGTGCCACATGGCGTCTTGCGTCCAGGGCAAGACCCGCACTTCGCTCAGGAACAACTCAAGCACCTTGCGGTTGCGCGCTTTGTGATCGCTCTTTTCCACGCCATAAGCCAACTCGGCGGCAACAAGAGCGGACAACACCACGCGGTCAGACCCCAGTTCGTTCAAGCGCGCCACAACATTGGGCACGCCACGCTGGATGTAGATCACCATGTTGGTGTCGAGCATATAAAGGGTGGACATCAGTCGAGGCTTTCGACGTCGTCAGGAGGCAGCGTGTGGTCGCGCTCGATTTCCTCGGGCATGCCTTCCCAGCCGCTCAAGATGGCTTGCAAGCGCGTGCCCCACTCGCCGGGTTCGTCCTGTTTGGGACGAAGGATGACGGTGTTGCCCACCTTCTCAATGAACACCTCGTCGGTGTCAAAGCGATAGGCTTTGGGCAAGCGCACGGCTTGGCTGCGGCCTGTGGTGAAGATTTTGGCGGTGTCGAAAACGGGATTCATAGTGTGCCTCCTTTTGGTATGCATCAAATGATACATACCAAATAAAGGATTTGCAAGCTCTAAGCCAAAGCCTTTTGGATTTGCACCAAAACATCTTTGGCACTCACCGGAATGGGTGTTCCGGGTCCGTAAATCCCCTTGACACCCGCTTCGTAAAGCATGTCATAGTCTTGGCGCGGAATCACCCCGCCGACAAAAACAATAATGTCGTCAGCCCCTTGCTTTTTGAGCTCGGCAATGATGGCGGGCACCAAGGTTTTGTGGCCTGCGGCCAGGGTGCTCACGCCCACGGCATGGACATCGTTCTCAATCGCTTGGCGAGCGCATTCTTCAGGGGTTTGGAACAACGGGCCCATGTCCACATCGAATCCCAAATCTGCAAAGGCAGTGGCAACTACTTTGGCTCCACGGTCGTGGCCATCTTGTCCGAGCTTGGAAATCATCACGCGGGGACGCCTGCCGTGGGCAGCGGCGAAGTCAACAATGTCGGCTTTGAGTTGGTTCCAATAGTCCATGGTGTCCCCTGGGTGGCTTGCATCTTCATAGGCCGCAGCGTAAACACCGCTGACCTTTTGCGTATCGGCACGGTGGCGGCCAAAGGCTTTTTCTAAGGCGTCACTCACCTCGCCTACCGTCGCGCGTAGTCGAATGGCTTTGATACTCAGGTCTAGCAAATTGCCTTCTTTATGGCCAGCAGCAAAGGTTAAGGCTTCTAAGGCCTGCGTCACCGCTTTCGTATCCCGGTTTTTCTTGATGGTTTGAAGTCTTGCGATTTGCCCTTCGCGAACGGCGACGTTGTCAATATCACGGGCATCAATCGCATCTTCGGTTTTTAACTTGTATTTGTTCACGCCCACAATGACGTCTTGGCCGCTGTCAATACGGGCTTGCTTTTCAGCCGCTGCCGCTTCAATTTTCAACTTAGCCCAACCGCTGTCAACCGCCTTGGTCATGCCGCCCATCGCTTGGACTTCTTCGATGATTTTCCAAGCCGCATCGGCCATATCTTGGGTAAGCTTTTCCATCATGTAACTGCCCGCCCATGGGTCAATCACGTTGGTAATGTGGGTTTCTTCTTGAATAATGAGCTGGGTATTGCGGGCAATGCGCGAGCTGAACTCGGTGGGCAACGCGATCGCTTCATCAAAGCTATTGGTGTGCAGGCTTTGCGTTCCGCCAAACACCGCCGCCATCGCCTCAACCGTGGTTCGCACGATATTGTTGTAAGGGTCTTGCTCGGTCAAACTCCAGCCGCTGGTTTGGCAATGGGTTCGCAGCATCAGGCTCTTGGGGTTTTGGGCGTTAAAGCCCTTCATGATGCGACACCAAAGCAAGCGTGCCGCTCGCAATTTTGCAACTTCTAAATAGAAGTTCATGCCAATAGCCCAAAAGAAACTCAAGCGACCCGCAAACGCATCGACGTCCAATCCTGAATCAATTGCTGTTTTTACATACTCTTTGCCATCGGCCAACGTGAAGGCCAACTCCAAGGCTTGGTTGGCACCCGCTTCTTGCATGTGGTAGCCAGAGATCGAAATCGAATTGAACTTAGGCATGTGCTTGGCCGTGTAGCCAATGATGTCGCCAATGATGCGCATGCTCGGCTCGGGCGGGTAAATGTAGGTGTTACGCACCATGAACTCTTTCAGAATATCGTTCTGAATCGTACCGGAGAGCATGTCTTGACTCACGCCCTGCTCTTCGGCGGCCACGATATACCCGGCCAGAACCGGTAAAACAGCGCCATTCATGGTCATAGACACCGACACCTTATCCAACGGAATCTCGTTGAACAAAATTTTCATGTCTTCGACCGAATCAATCGCTACGCCGGCTTTGCCTACGTCGCCGGTCACACGCGGATGGTCGGAGTCATAGCCTCGGTGGGTTGCTAGGTCAAACGCGACGGAGACGCCTTGCCCGCCCGAGGCCAAGGCTTTTCTATAAAACGCATTGGATTCTTCAGCAGTTGAAAAGCCCGCGTATTGGCGAATAGTCCAAGGCCGCACGGCATACATCGTGGCCTGCGGGCCCCGCAGATAAGGCTCAAAGCCAGGCAAAGTGTCTGCGTGGGCTAAATCGGCAGTGTCTGCCGCCGTATACAAAGGCTTCACGGAAATGCCATCGGGCGTCACCCAGTTGAGCGCATCTACATTCCCACCGGGAGCCGATTTGGCAGCCGCTTTGGCCCACGCCTCAAGGGTTGCTGATTTGAATTCAGGGGTCTTTGCGGTCATAGCTTTTTCACTTTGGTCGGGTTGCAGCGGTCATCTGAAATACTGGCTGCCAGTTTACATTATTTATAATTATTGATTCAAAATATGAATTGCAGCTTACAATTTCAACCCATGCAAGCTAAATCCAGCGCTTTAACCGCTTTACCCTCTCTGTCACCCCGTGCCCTGTACGAGGAAGTGGCGGAGTTATTGCGCCAGCGTATCTTTAAGCGGGAAATGGAACCGGGGACTTGGATTGACGAGCTCAAACTGGCGCAGGCCTACGGGATCAGCCGCACGCCTCTGCGCGAAGCCTTGAAAGTGCTGGCGGCTGAGGGACTGGTCACCATGAAGGTACGACGGGGCGCGTATGTGACGGAAGTTTCAACATCGGATATGGCTGATGTGTACCACTTGCTTAGCCTCTTAGAGAGCGATGCGGCGGGTGTGGTGGCTCAAAAGGCGAGCGATGCCGAGTTAACCGATCTTAAAAATCTACACGCCGAACTCGAAACGGCTGCCTTGCCTGGTGTGAGCAACGCAGACCAATTTTTTGCGATCAATGAGCGTTTTCATATGCGGCTGCTTGAGATCGCCAACAACCGCTGGCGCGATCAAATGGTCGCAGACCTGCGCAAGGTGATGAAGTTAAACCGCCACAACTCCTTACTCAAAAGCGGGCGCATGCAAGAGTCGCTCAGCGAGCATCGGGCCTTGATGGTTGCGCTTGAAAAACGCGATGCGGGTTTGAGTGTGAAAAAGATGCAAGCGCACTTTGCCAATGGCTTGGAAGCAGCGGCCTGATCCTCTTGTTAGATCACTTCCCGCGTATCCACTGGAACTTCGGCACCCAGCCTTAAAGCCTCTCGCGCGATGAACAGGACCTCCTGCGGAGGAAGCGGTTTGAGTTTGTGGTTACTCCACACTTGCCGCCACAAACGAGCGCCGCGCTGCCCATGGTAAAGACCCAGCATATGCCGAGCGATGGCATACCAAGGGCATCCGTCTTCCTTGAACGCACGCTCCATATAGGCGACCATAGCCTCCTCAATGCCTTCACGCGTCAGGGGGCGCAGCGCCTCCCCATAAAACTCAGAGTCCCAAGTACTCATCAGCCAGGGGTTGTGGTACGCGGCTCGCCCCACCATCACGCCGTCCGCGTGTTGTAAGTGCTCGGTGATTTGGGCGTTGGTGGTAATACCCCCGTTCACTGAAATAATTAAATTGGGAAAGTCACGCTTGAGTTGGTAGGCCAATTCATAACGCAAAGGCGGGATTTCGCGGTTCTCCTTGGGCGACAGGCCTTGCAACCAGGCGTTACGGGCGTGGACACTGAAAACCCGGCAACCCGCATCACTCACCTGCCCCACAAAATCACGAACGAAGCCATAGCTTTCATCTTGGTCAATACCAATACGGTGCTTCACGCTCACCGGAACGTCAACGGCGTCCACCATCGCTTTGACACACTCAGCAACCAAGGACGGCTCTTTCATCAAACACGCGCCAAAGGCACCGCGCTGAACCCGCTCTGATGGGCAACCGCAGTTCAGATTGATTTCGTCATAGCCCCACTGAGCGCCAATTCGGGCTGCTTGGGCCAGGTCATCGGGCTCGCTGCCACCGAGTTGCAAGGCGACAGGATGCTCTTCTTCGTTAAAGCGCAAATGGCGATGTGCGTCCCCATGAATAACCGCCCCCGTATTGACCATCTCGGTGTACAGCAGAGTACGCTGAGTGAGTAGCCGATGAAAGAAACGGCAATGGCGGTCGGTCCAATCCATCATCGGGGCAACCGACAAACGCCATGGGTTAAGCCGCTGATTTATAGAGTTTTTATTTTCTAACGAGTACTGCATTTAGGCTGTATTTAAAATGAAGTGCATACGAATTGAACACTACGTAAAAATTAAGAACACGATGGGTTTATCCACTTAAAAACATAGATCGCACACATTGGTATTATTCTCGCAGTTCGCCGCAGGTAAACGAAGGGCATGTGTGCACCAGCAGAAAATGTACCGACGTAATAGCTAAGGGAACATGCGTGAAGCCAAGGACTGGTCAGCGCGAATGGGATCAAGAACGAATCACATTGCCAGCTATAGATTTTCCCTCATTCCTAAAGGTGCAGCTGGTAGGGATCAGGTCAAGTACACTGAAACTAACAAAAAAAAGTGGCATAAATAAGACAGTAACTCTTGAGATGCTGAATATTTACAAAGGCATGTCTGATCATATTGCTTGTAAATCCAAAAGGAATTAACCTTAGTGACTTGGACTACCTGGACTTCCTACATTAATAGTAATGTCTGTTTTTGAAGGATCAAATCTGTAACAACCATCTCCATCAAAATATGCAGGGCAAATGCATTCCATAGCACCTCCTGTGGATTGAATTGCAATACCGTTATTTTTACAAACTAGACCTCTTCCTCCTAGATATGCCCCCCCCAAACCTGTGGGGTTGATAGTTAAAGCGAATGAAGTTGAACTTGCATTGAAATAAGGGGTTGCTGCTTGGTAAAGAGTGATAACAGTTTGGATGGATTGCCAATTGGTACCATAAGTAAAATTAAAATTAAAAGTTCCAACTGACACATCTGAATTTGAACTGCTTGCGCCAGTGAATGGGCCTGGGCTCGTTGATATTGGGTATTGCACAAAGACCCAAGAATTAATAAAAGATGGGCAATCTGATGGACTATTTCCGAAACATAAACCCAGTCCATCGCTCGAATCTATTGCCATGTCACTGATAGTTGATAGTATTGGATCCATTAAAGTAGCTGATCCAACTGTAATTGTAAAAGTTCTTAAAGAAGTTATTTTTCCAGTTTCAGCTGTCGTGATTACAACTGTTAGCGGACTTGCAGCAGCAATAACGTAATCACTGCCGCTTGCATAGGATCCCCCGTTCACTGTGATGGTAGATGAGGCTGGAGCTGTATCAACTACAGCGAATTTAATATTAGAGTTTGAAGCTGAAACCCACCCAGATATAGACCCAGTTATATCGGTTGCACCGGAGAGCGGAATTGAAACATTGGTAACTGCTTGGACGGAATTTGTATTGCCGAGGGATAAAGTGACCCCGCTTGGTGCCGCTGCATTATTTGCTGCTGCAACACTAACTGTAAATGTTCTCGTAACAGTTACAAAACCTGTCTGAGTTGAGGTGACCACAAATGTTAGATTACCCGGGGCTGCTATTGAATAAGAGGAACCATTCACGTAATTAACATTATTAACAGTGATTGTTGATACAACTGGATTAGTGTCTACAACTGTAAATTTAATTTTGGAGTTTGTAGACGCAATCCATCCTGATACCAAACCAGTCAAGTCTGTTGATCCTGCTGCTGGAATTGCTACATTCGTAACACCGCCTACTGGATTTGTAGAAGCTGGAGACAATGTAATAG
>QYPA01000131.1 GCA_007279715.1 Comamonadaceae bacterium
AGAGTCCAGCGTGCCTTGGGGAAGCGGTTGCCTGCAGCACCGGCAAATCTGTTTGGTTCCAACAGACAAACCGTGGCCTACTGAGACGCGTTCATCAAACACAAAACATTCGCCTTGCCACAGGCTGTGTTCTGGCGGCACGGTCTCCAGGTATTTCAAGATGCCGCCTTCGAGATGAAAGACTTCATCGAAGCCTTGGGCCCGCAACAGCGCAGTGGATTTTTCGCAGCGGATGCCGCCTGTGCAAAACATGGCTACTTTCGGTTTGACGCCGGACTGCGCTTGCAAGGCATGTGCTTGTGCGATCCACACGGGAAGTTCGGCAAACGATTTGATGTGGGGATCGATCGCGCCTTCAAACGTACCGATGGCAACTTCATAGTCGTTGCGGGTATCGACCAGCACCACCGAGGGGTCTTGGATCAGCGCGTTCCAGTCTGCGGGTTTCACGTAGGTACCGGCCATGTGCGTGGGGCTGATTCCCGGAACGCCGAGGGTCACGATCTCTTTTTTGAGCCGCACCTTCATTCGGTGAAAGGGCGCTTTGTCTGACCATGACTCTTTGTGTTCAAGGTTTTCAAAAAGCGGGTCGCAGCGCAGGTAGGCCAAGACTGCACGCACGTCTTCGGGTGCGCCTGCAATGGTGCTGTTAATACCTTCGCGGGCGAGAAGTATCAGGCCTTTGACGTGGTGTGCTTCGCACAACGCGAGCAACGCGGGTTTGCGAAGTGCGAAGTCGGGCAAATCGACAAACTGGTAGAAGGCCGCCGTTAGAAAAGTGTGCGTTTGCATGGGGCGGCCTGCGTTCAATGGTTTAAACCACGTTAGCTAAAAAAACTCTTGAGGCGGTCGGTCCAACTGTCGCCGGTGGGCGAATGTTTGCTGCCGCCTTTCTTAAAGGACTCGTCGAGTTCTTTCAGCAGTTTGCGCTGGTGTTCTGAGAGTTTGACCGGGGTTTCAACCGTGATGTGGCAGTACAAATCGCCAGGGTAACTGCCGCGCACGCCTTTGATGCCTTTGCCACGCAATCGGAATTGTTTTCCGGTTTGGGTGCCTTCAGGCATATCGATGGCCGCTTTGCCTTCCAAGGTAGGCACATCAATTTCGCCACCCAAGGCAGCAGTCACCATGCTGATGGGAACAGAGCAGTGAAGGTCATCTCCGTCGCGTTCAAAAATATCGTGTTTCTTAAGCCGAATCTCAATGTACAGGTCGCCGGGCGGCCCACCATTGGTTCCGGGCTCGCCGTTGCCCGAGCTGCGAATGCGCATGCCGCCGTCGATGCCGGCAGGAATTTTGACTTCCAGCGTTTTTGTTTTTTTGATTTGACCTTGGCCTTGGCAAGAAGTACACGGGTCGGCAATCGTTTTGCCAGCGCCTTTGCAGGTGGGGCAGGGTTGCTGCACACTGAAAAATCCTTGCCGCATCTGGACGGCGCCCGCGCCGCCACAGGTGCCGCAGGTTTTGGCTTGGGTTCCGGGTTTCGCGCCAGTGCCGCTGCAGACTTCGCAGTTGTCGTGGCTGGGAATGCGAATTTGTGCATCCTTGCCTTTAGCGGCTTCTTCCAGCGTGACTTCCATGGCGTAACTTAAATCACCGCCGCGAAAGACCTGGCGTCCGCCACCGGCGCGTCCACGCTGTTGGCCAAACATATCGCCAAAAATATCACCAAAGGCTTCTGCAAAACCACCAAAGCCTTCACCGCCGCCGCGCATATTGGGATCGACCCCGGCGTGGCCGTGCTGGTCGTAGGCCGCGCGTTTTTGTGGGTCCGAGAGCATCTCGTAGGCCTCTTTGGCCTCTTTGAATTTGCCCTCTGCCTCTTTGGCACCGTTATCCTGGTTGCGGTCCGGATGGAACTTCATTGCCATCTTGCGGTACGACTTTTTAATTTCTTCGTCGGATGCGTTTTTCGGCACGCCCAGCACTTCGTAAAAATCTCGTTTGGCCATGTGTAATCTGCGCTCAGTGGTAACAGAAAAGCCGCGTGAGACCTTTTTTAAGGCTCAACGCGGCAGGGTTTAACGCAGCGTTTGCTGCAAAGGCTTAGCCCTTTTTAACTTCTTTGACTTCTGCGTCAACAACGTTGTCGTCGGCCGCAGGCGCTGCTTGCGCACCGGCTGCTGCGCCTTGGGCTGCTTCTTTGGCTTGCATATCGGCGTAGACTTTCTCGCCGAGTTTTTGGCTAGCCACCATCAACGCTGCGCTCTTGCTGCTAATGCTTTCTTTGTCGTCGCTTTGGATCACGGTTTCTAAGTCTTTGATCGCCGCTTCAATTTTCTCTTTCTCGCCCGCATCGAGCTTGTCGCCGTGCTCGGTCAAGCTTTTCTTAACGCTGTGGATGTTGGCATCGGCTTCGTTTTTAGACTGAATCAACTCCAGCTTTTTCTTGTCGTCTGCGGCGTTGAGTTCAGCGTCTTTCACCATTTGCTGAATTTCAGCTTCAGTCAAACCGGAGTTGGCTTTGATGGTGATTTTGTTTTCTTTGCCTGTGCCTTTGTCTTTGGCGCCGACGTGCAAGATGCCGTTGGCGTCAATGTCAAAGGACACTTCAATTTGAGGCGTTCCACGCGCTGCCGGCGCAATGCCTTCGAGGTTGAACTCGCCCAGCGATTTGTTGGCTGACGCCATTTCACGCTCACCTTGGAATACCTTGATCGTTACGGCGGGTTGGTTGTCATCGGCCGTAGAGAACGTTTGGGCAAACTTGGTAGGAATCGTGGTGTTCTTGGTGATCATTTTGGTCATCACGCCACCCAAGGTTTCAATACCCAAGCTCAGTGGAGTCACGTCCAAAAGCAACACGTCTTTGCGGTCACCGGAGAGAACTTGGCCTTGAATCGCAGCGCCAACGGCTACAGCTTCATCGGGATTCACGTCTTTACGAGGCTCGCGGCCAAAGAGCTCTTTTACCTTCTCTTGCACCTTGGGCATACGGGTCATACCGCCGACCAAAATCACGTCATGAATATCAGCCACGTTGACGCCCGCATCTTTGATGGCGGTGCGGCAAGGAGCGATAGTGCGCTCGATCAACTCTTCAACCAAAGATTCCAACTTGGCGCGGGTGAGTTTGATGTTCAAGTGCTTAGGACCTGAGGCATCCGCCGTCACGTAGGGCAGGTTGATATCGGTTTGGGCGCTGCTAGAGAGCTCGATCTTGGCTTTCTCAGCAGCTTCTTTCAAGCGTTGCAATGCCAACACGTCTTTGCTCAAGTCAACGCCTTGGTCTTTCTTGAATTCGGCAATGATGAAGTCGATAACGCGTTGGTCAAAGTCTTCGCCGCCCAAAAAGGTGTCACCGTTGGTGGACAAAACTTCGAATTGTTTCTCGCCGTCGACATCGGCGATCTCAATAATCGACACGTCAAACGTTCCGCCACCCAAGTCGTACACGGCAATCTTGCGATCGCCTTTTTCGTTTTTGTCTAAGCCAAACGCCAGCGCCGCAGCGGTTGGCTCGTTGATGATGCGTTTGACGTCCAAGCCGGCAATTCGGCCGGCGTCTTTGGTGGCTTGGCGCTGTGCGTCGTTGAAATAGGCCGGGACGGTAATCACCGCGTCAGTGACTTCTTCGCCAAGGTAGTCTTCGGCGGTTTTCTTCATTTTGCGAAGAATGTCAGCGCTGACTTGTTGGGGAGCCATGCGGTTGCCACGCACTTCAACCCACGCGTCGCCGTTATCGGCAGCCGCGATGGTGTAAGGCATCAGATCGATGTCTTTTTGAACTTCTTTTTCGCTGAATTTGCGACCAATCAAGCGCTTTACCGCATACAGGGTGTTGCGAGGGTTGGTGACCGACTGGCGCTTGGCGGACGCACCTACCAATACTTCGCCGTCTTCTTGGTACGCAATGATCGAAGGCGTGGTGCGAGCGCCTTCGGCGTTCTCAATGACCTTGGCAGTATTGCCTTCCATGATGGCCACACAGCTGTTGGTGGTGCCTAAGTCGATACCGATGATTCTTCCCATGATGAAACTCCTGCTGATTCAAAAAAACTAGATGTAATAGAGATAGGGCCCAAACGGCCCAATTCAAGGCCTCAACCCTAAAAAATAAGCTTATTTGGGGGCCGAAACGGTCACCAAGGCGGGCCGCAGCACGCGGTCAGCGATCAGGTAGCCCTTTTGCAACACGCCGACTACCGTATTAGCCTCTTGCTCGGCGGGGACCACGCTGATGGCTTGGTGGTGGTGGGGGTCAAATTTGGTGCCAGCGGCGGGGTTGATCGCAATCACTTTGTTGCGCTCAAGCGCAGCGGTGAGTTGGCGCAAGGTGGCTTGCGCCCCCTCGTTGATTTGCTCGACGGTGGCGTCGGCAATCGCCAAACCCGCTTCCAAGCTGTCAGCCACAGGTAGCAAGCTTTCGGCGAAATTTTCAACCGCAAATTTACGGGCTTTAGTTACATCGTCTTCAGCGCGGCGGCGTGCATTTTCAGCGTCGGCCTTGGCACGTAAAAATTGGTCGGCTAATTCTGCGCTTTTGGCTTGCAACGCGGCAAGTTCTGCCAAGGCAAGGGCCAAAGGATCCGTGTCCAAAGGCATCTCGGGGTTTTCAGATTCAGCGGATGGAGAAGGGGCGGGGGCTTGATCAGACATGAAAATACCAATAATTCGGCGTAAAAAAGAAGGTAAGGTAGAAATGGGGTGCGCCCGCGCTATTTCAAGGGCGTCAAGCGCAACAGCAGCGAAACGTTAAAGCCTTTAGGTGCCTAAGAGTTCAACGTCGAACTTCAAGGTGGCGTTAGGAGGAATGACTCCGCCCGCGCCCCGAGCGCCGTAGCCCAAAGCGGGAGGAATGATCAAAGTGCGGGCACCGCCGACTTTCATTCCGGCCACGCCTTCGTCCCAGCCCTGAATCACCATGCCGGCGCCTAAGCGAAAAACAAAGGGGTCGCCGCGGTCTTTGCTTGAATCAAACTTAGCGCCTTGAACGCCGTCATTGAAAAGCCATCCGGTGTAGTGAACGGTCACGTTTTTACCGACGACTGCAGTGTCGCCCGTGCCTTCGGTGGTGTCTTCGTATTGCAGGCCAGAGTTGGAAGTGTGCATGGTTTTTTCCTTGAATGGATTGAGGTTGAAAGGAGATTAAATTTTTACAGGCGGCAAAGTATCTTCCAAAGTCTTTTGAAGCTCGGGAGACACGTCGGGTAGAACGCCAAACCAAGCCTCAAACGCGGGGCGGGCTTGATTGATGAGCATGCCTAATCCTTTGACAGTGGTATTTCCTCTGGCGTGGGCCGCTTGGAGCAAAGGCGTTTGCAAAGGCACATACACAATATCGCTCACCAGCGCAGTGAGCGGCAGTGCGTCAAGAGAGATATCGAGGGCGCTTTCGCCTTGCATGCCTTGGTTGGTGGTATTGACCAAAACAGCGGCACCGCGCATAGCCTCGTTGCGTTCTTGCCAAGCTACCGCATGGACACGCGTTCCAAATTCGGAAGCCAAGGATTGGGCGTTGGCAAAGGTGCGGTTGCAGAGTCGAATCTCGGGGCAGCCCGCATCTAACAAGCCCGCAACCACCGCCCGCGCTGCGCCGCCAGCACCAAGAATGACCGCAACGCCAGCATCTCCACGCCATTGCGCTTGGGCACCGCGCAGGCTTTGAATAAAGCCAAAAGCGTCGGTATTTTTCCCCGTCAAACTGCCGTCGGCCTCGACGACGATGGTGTTGACAGCGCCGATACGCAAGGCCAGTGGATCGACGCGGTCAACAATTTTCATCGCTGCGACTTTGTGCGGAATCGTCAGGTTGCAACCGGCAAAGCCCAAAGCAGGAAGGCCGCGTAAAGCGGTTTCCAGATGGGCAGGCGCAACCGCCAATGCAACGTAGGCGCCCCGCAAACCGTACTGGTTAATCCAGTGCGTGTGCATAAGGGGCGAGCGCGAGTGCGCCACGGGCCAGCCCATGACGCCTGCCAAGACGTAATGCGCAGACTCAGCCATGCCTTACAAGGTGTCCGTGAAGCTGCGCAACTTATCGCTGCGGCTGGGGTGCTTGAGTTTGCGCAAGGCCTTGGCTTCAATTTGGCGAATCCGCTCGCGCGTCACGTCAAATTGTTTGCCTACTTCTTCAAGGGTGTGGTCGCTGGCCATCTCGATACCAAAGCGCATACGCAAAACTTTGGCTTCGCGAGGCGTCAAACTATCCAAGATGTCTTTCACCACATCGCGCAAGCCCGCTTGCATGGCGGCTTCCATCGGTGCGGTGTTCGCGCCATCTTCAATGAAGTCACCCAAGTGGCTGTCATCATCATCGCCAATCGGTGTTTCCATAGAAATCGGCTCTTTGGCGATCTTCATGATCTTGCGGATCTTGTCTTCAGGAATTTCCATGCGCTCGGCCAAGACGCTGGCATCGGGCTCAAAACCAAACTCTTGCAAGTGCTGGCGGCTGATGCGGTTCATCTTGTTGATGGTCTCGATCATGTGCACCGGAATACGGATGGTGCGGGCTTGATCGGCAATCGAGCGGGTAATCGCTTGGCGAATCCACCAGGTCGCGTAGGTCGAGAATTTGTAGCCACGGCGGTACTCAAATTTATCAACCGCTTTCATCAAGCCAATATTGCCTTCTTGAATCAAGTCCAAAAATTGCAAGCCCCGGTTGGTGTATTTCTTGGCAATGGAAATGACCAAACGCAAGTTGGCCTCGATCATTTCTTTTTTCGCTGCGCGTGAGTTGGCTTCGCCCGCGTTCATGCGTTTGTTGATGTCTTTGAGTTGATCCAAAGGTACCACTACGTTGGTTTGCAAATCAATCAAGCGCTGCTGGATGTCTTGAACTGGCGGAATATTACGCGCCATTACCGGGCTCCAAGGCTTGCCAGCAGCGGCTTGTTTTTCAATCCACTTGAGGTTGAGCAATTGGCTGGCAACGCGGTTGCCATTCTTATCTCGACCGCTGAAGTCGGCAATAAAGTTTTCTTGGCTGTAACCGCACTTGTCAACCAAGATGCGCCGCAGTTCGCGTTCTTTCTTGCGAATATCGTCCACCTGGCCGCGCACCATGTCGCAGAGTTTTTCAATCTGTTTGGCGGTAAAGCGAATCGTCATCAATTCTTCGCTCAGCATTTTTTGCGCTTTAACGTAACTAGGTGATCCGTGACCTTCTTTGTCGTAAATCTTGTGCATCTTTTCAAACAGATCGCGCAATTTGTCAAAACGAATCAAGGCTTCGCGTTTGAGTTCTTCCAGTTTCTTGGTCAAGGCTTTGGAGCCGCCTTTGCCGTCATCGTCGTCATCGGCGTCGAATTCGTCAAAGTCTTCTTCGGCCACGTAATCGTCGGCTTCGTTGGGGTTAAAGAAGCCGTCCACGATGGTGGTGATCACCACTTTGTTTTCGCGGATTTCTTCGCCCAGGCTCAAGATGGCTGCAATGGTTGCGGGTGAGCCGGAGATGGCTTCCATCATCGCCATCAAGCCGCCTTCAATGCGTTTGGCGATTTCAATTTCGCCTTCGCGCGTAAGCAGCTCAACGGTTCCCATTTCTCGCATGTACATGCGCACCGGGTCGGTGGTTCGACCAAATTCGCTGTCTACAGTTGACAGTGCCGCAACCGCTTCTTCTTCAGCCTCGGCCTCCGTTGCCGCAGTGGCGACGTTGTTGTTAATCAACAGGGTTTCGGCGTCTGGCGTTTGCTCGTAAACCGCAATGCCCATGTCATTAAGTTGGGCAATCACGACTTCCAAAATTTCAGCCTCAACTAACTTTCCGGGCAAGTGGTCAGAAATCTCTCCGTGGGTCAGGTAGCCGCGGGTGCGTCCGAGCTTGACCATTTCAATAAAGGCACTTTCGCGCTTGACCTTTTCTTCTTCGGAAAGAATGGTTTGCTCGAGTCCAAATTCTCTCATCAACGCCCGGGCCTTGGCCTGGCTGATTTTCATGCGCAAAGGCTTAACCTTCTCACCGGGTGCGACTGCGACGGGCTCGGCTTCGAGTTCGGCCTCAATGTCCGCCATATCCGGATCGTTCAATGCACCGGCTGCTTTTTTGGTTTTTTTGCTGGGCTTGCCGGCTGGTTTGGCTACGGCTTTAGGGAGAACTTTAGGCGCGGCTTTGGCAGGCGCTTTTACGGGGGACTTGGTTGCAGTTTTTGCAGCGGGTTTAGCGATCGCTTTAGGCGCGGCCTTGGCAATGACCTTAGCCGCTACTTTGGCGGCGACTTTAACGGGCGGCTTGGCAGCAGGTTTTACTGCAGCTTTAGGGCTGGGCTTAGCGGCCGTTTTGGCTGAAGATTTCGCGGCAGGCTTGGCCACGGTTTTAGCTGGAATTTTGGCTTTTGAAGCGGCTTTTGATTTCGACACGGGCACAGGAACAACTTTCTTTTTGGGCGCAGTGGCTGCCTTTTTAGGGGCCACTACTTTTCGCTTTGCCGCAGGTTTAACGGCTATTTTTTTAGCAGTTTTCTTGGCGGACTGGACAGGCTTGGCAGATTTGGCAGAAGGCATAGGGAAACCTCAAAACAACAAAAATACACAGGAAAGGACAGCGAGCTTCTCAGTTAAGCAAGGCAAAACCAAGGGCAGGACGGCAAACGAACAAGGGGAACGGAGACGCAACGGAGACGAAAAAGGCAAGATGTAGGGGCGAACATTTGGGGTGCAATCCTTGCGGTGTGGTGGCCATGGTGATCGGTGTCACGGGGTGGCCTAAACCGGAGGTGTTGCTGTCGCTCTTGCCGAACTAATTCTGGATTATACCTGCAGATTGCTGTTGTTCCAGTATTTTTCTTCGGGTTTGAAGGTCGCGGTAGCGTTGCAAAGCGGTGGGATCGCTCGCTGAAGCCTCAATGGCGTGGGTTTCTTGGTCCTTGAGCCGTTCAATCAGCATCCGGGCCAATAGGTCGCGGAGCTCAGGCGCAGCTTCTTCTTGGTTTTCGCCGGGTTGGGTCGGGCCCGACATCAAGCGCAGCGCGAGCGCCTCGAAGGTTTGGCCGGTGAGTTCTTCGCGCAGGGCGCTCCAAGTCAACGGCCCGTGGTCATGCAACTGACTCTCGAGCCAAACAAAAAAGGAGCCATGCGGCGCGGGGAGTTCGCACAACATGCTGTGATCCTCGCCTGAGAGCGCTTCCCACAAATGGCTTTGGCCGAGCAAAATTCGGGTCGCATGGTCGGCGCGGCTGGCTGGTTGCGCCCGAACCCCCGTGCGGGGGCGGGGGCTTGCCGCGCGGGGAGCGTAGGGTTTGGCGTTGTCTTTGCTGGGTTTGCGTGTGCTGGGGTTAGAAGGCATCCACAGTTCGCTGAGCTCGCGGCTGGTGAGTTGCACCATGTCGGCCATCTCGGAGAGCAGTTGGAGCTTGAGCGCACCCTCGGGGAGCTGCATCCACAAGGGCTTGGCGTTGCTCGACAAATGCGCCCGCCCTTCGGCCGTGTTGAGGTCACAACCCTCGCTAGCCGCTTCAACCAAAAAGCGGCTCAGGGGGGTGGCTTGCGTGATGTAGGTAGCAAATGCGTCTGCGCCATGGGCGCGGATAAAACTATCGGGGTCGTGTTCGGCAGGCAGAAATAAAAACTTGATGCTGCGCACGTCGGTGGCAAAGGGCAGGGCACCATCGAGCGCTTTGCGAGCGGCGCGGCGGCCTGCACTGTCGCCATCGAAACTAAAAACGACTGCGTCCGTGAAGCGAAAGAGTTTTTGAACACGTTCGTTGGTGCAAGCCGTTCCTAAAGTGGCCACCGCGTTGGGAAACCCCAACTGCGCCAGCGCCACGACATCCATATAACCCTCAGTCACTAGCGCATAGCCCATGTCACGCAAATGGGCGCGGGCTTCGAATAGCCCATAGAGTTCGCGCCCTTTGCTAAAGACCGGCGTCTCGGGGGAGTTCAAGTACTTGGGTTTTTCGTCGCCCAACACCCGACCGCCAAAGCCAATGCATTCCCCCTTGATATTGCGAATCGGAAACATCACCCGGTCGCGAAAACGGTCGTAGCGTTTTTCTTCTGCGCCTTCTTCGGCGTTGCTAATCACCAAGCCGCTTTCCACCAAGAGCGGGTCATCGTATTGGGGAAAGACGCTGGCAAGCGAGCGCCAGCCCTCAGGCGCGTATCCCAAACCAAATTGTTTTGCAATTTCGCCAGAGAGGCCGCGGCCCTTGAGGTAGGCAATTGCGACCGGGGCCTCTTTGAGATGGCGGCGATACGACTCGCCCGCTTTTTCCAGTACGGTGTTGAGCGTGTGCTGTTTTTCACGTTGTTCTTGGGCGCGGGCGCGGTCTTGGGGAGAGGCTTCGTCTTCGGGCACTTGCATGCCGTATTGCTGGGCGAGGTCGTGGACGGCTTCAACGAACGTCATGCCGGCGTGGTCCATCAAGAAGCTGATCGCATTGCCATTTTTTCCGCAGCCAAAGCAATGGTAGAACTGCTTGGTCGGGCTCACTGAGAACGACGGTGACTTTTCGCCATGGAACGGGCACAGGCCCATAAAGTTGGCGCCCCCTTTTTTAAGCTGGACGTACCTTCCCACGATGTCCACCACATCAGCGCGAGCGATGAGCTCTTGGATAAAGGTTTGTGGGATCGCCATAAAGAGATTGTAGAAGTGCGCAGTGTGGGGCGGGTCGCTCAGTCGCCCAGCACCACCCCTTCGCGTCGGGGGTCGGCTCCACCAAACCAGCCCTTTGGGGTTCGTGCAATCGCTTGCAAACCACTGGGCATGGGTATTTGAATGACTTCATGGCCGAGCGCTTGCAGCTTTTCAACGGTTGCGCTTGGGAAACGGTTTTGCTCAAGAAAAAGCGGGCCGCCCAGGGTGCCGAAATTGGGAACGTCAATCGCACTTTGGGAGTTCAGGCCCCCATTGAGAACGCTGTACAACGTTTTAGCAGTGAAGTGAATGATGAGTGCCCCACCGGGGCTTCCCAGAGACATCAAGAGTTGACCGGTGTCGGCGTCAAAAACCAAGGTCGGCGACATCGACGAACGCGGGCGCTTACCTGGCTCAACCCGGTTGGCGATCGGTACCCCGTTGGCATTGGTTGGAGTCAAACTGAAATCCGTCAATTGGTTATTGAGTAAAAAACCACCCTCCAGGCCCAACCCTCGGTTCACCATCACGCGCGCCCCCCATGCATCTTCAATGGTTGTGGTCATCGCCACCGCGTTCCCAAAGCGATCCACGATAGATAGATGCGACGTGCCGTACTCGGTTTGGTCGGGCATGGGCGCGAAGCTGACTTTGACCGAACCAGGGTTTCCGGGCTGCACGTTTTTGATCGCAGGTCCTTGAGCTTGGATGTTTTGGGCGCGTTGCGCCAAATACGTGGGCTCAAGCAAACTGTTCCAGTCGGATCCGGGCGCGGCTACAAATGCGGGATCAGCAATAAATTGGGCCCGGTCGGCAAAGGCTAGCTTGGCGGCCTCGGTGTAAAGGTGCAACCAATCGCTGTTGGGAGTACCTTGGTCAAAAGTTTCTAAGTGTGCCTTTGTAGGTTGCAACATTCCCAAAATTTGTCCGATAGCGACCATGCCTGAGCTCGGTGGCGGCATTCCGCAAATGCGGTAATTTCCGCCTGCCGTTTGGGGCGATTTTTCTACGCGGTAGCGCATACACAGTGGCTCTCGAGCGATCGGTTGGTAGTGCGCCAAGTCTTGCAAGCTCAAGACGCCGGGGTTGGTCGGATGGCTTTGAACGGCGCGAACCATGGCTTGCGCAACCTCACCGGCCATTAGAGCGTCACTGCCTTTGTTTGCAATAGCTTGTAAAACTACAGCTAGCTCTGGGTTGCGCAGTTGGTGCCCGGCGGGCCATGCTTGGCCGTTGTTATCGTAAAAATAACGCGCTGCAAAGGGGTCGTTTTTCAACGCCGTTTCCGCTTTGAGCAAGGTAGCCATCCGAGGGCTGACAGCAAAGCCGTTGTTTGCCAATGCGATAGCAGGCGCAAACAGACGCGCCCATGGCAGCTTGCCGTGTTGCGCGTGGGCCAGTGCCAACATTCGCAGTACACCGGGCGTTCCTACGGAGCGTCCACCCACAACAGCCTGTTTAAACGGCATGGCTTTGCCGTCGCTTTGAAGAAAGAGCGTGGGTGTGACGCCCGCTGGGGCGGTTTCTCTACCGTCAAAGGCTTGGGTTTGTTTGCCATCAAAGTGAAGTAAAAATGCACCGCCGCCTAAGCCGCTGCTTTGGGGTTCTACCAAGGCCAAGACCATCTGTACGGCAATCGCTGCATCAACCGCGCTACCGCCTGCTTGAAGAATTTCCAACCCGGCATGGCTGGCCAGTGGGTTTGCCGTTGCGATGGCGAAGGTTTGGGTGGACCCCCCTTTTTTTGCGAAAACGGAGCTGGGCAATTCAGGTTGAACCGTTTGCGCAGGGCATGAACCCGCCAACAACGCAGCGGCCAGCCCAGAGATTAAATGAAGGAAAGCGTTGTTAAGCATATTAATAATGCGGCGGCAACTCATCGCGCAGGTTGCGTTGTGATTCATTTTGTGGGTTGCTCAGTTGCTGTCGCAGGTGAAGAATTTCGCTAATGAGCGCGTTGATCTGCGTTTGTTGGCGAATCACGGTTTGGTCGAGTTTGTCGAGCAAGTCTTCGGTAAAACTGGCTTTGATTTCGAGTTCGGTGAGCCGTTCGCCCAATTTTTCTTCAAGACTTGGCATAGTGAAAATTTGTAAATAAAGATAAAAAAGACATGGCTAACCCCCTAACAATTTGTGGACCAACTCCGCCGTGGTGGCGGCTTGAAATTTACGCATCAACCGGGCGCGGTAAATTTCAACCGTGCGGTGGCTGATATCTAAAGACTTCCCAATCAGTTTAGAGGTAAGACCTTGCATCAGGTAGGCGGCGACTTCGCGCTCGCGAGCGGTGAGCTCGGCTTTAACCGGGCGGCGTTCACTCAAGTCTTCAAAACTCCAAATGCCGGCTTCATGGGGAGCGCTGCGGTTTAAGGCACGGCCCGTCACGTGACACCAAAACGCCTCGCCTTTGAAGCGACCGTCCACGCGGCGCATGATGCGGTCATCGGCGTAACTGCCGCTGCGGTTGAGGATGGGCGCGATGCGCTCGCCGGTGCGCTCAAACTCATCCGCGCTGGGGTAGAGCACTTGAAAGCTTTGGCCTAAGAGTTGGTCGCGTGAGACGCCAAACATTTCACACAAATGGGCGTTGCAGTCCACAATGGCGCGGTTGCGCGAAAGCGCCAAGCCCACGGGGGCGAGGTCAAAGGCTTGGCGATAGTCAATGTCCATGTAAGAAAAACTACGTACTAAATTACGTAGTATCGTAGCCCAAGGTAAGGGCCTCAAAGTTTTATCCTATTAACCGGAGTACAGCGCAGTGAACAAAATTTATCCCAGTGCCGCAGCGGCACTTCAAGGCATTGTTAAAGACGGGCAGTTGCTGGCCGTTGGCGGCTTTGGCCTGTGCGGCATCCCAGAGGCTTTGATTGACGCTTTGCGCGACAGCGGCGTTCAAAACCTGACGGCGATTTCCAACAACGCAGGTGTAGATGGTTTTGGTTTGGGTAAGTTGCTCGAAACCCGCCAAATCAGAAAAATGATTTCTAGCTATGTCGGTGAAAACAAAGAGTTTGAGCGGCAATACCTTGCGGGAGAGTTGCAGTTGGAGTTCACGCCGCAAGGCACCTTGGCTGAAAAACTGCGTGCCGGCGGCGCAGGTATTCCTGCGTTCTTTACCAAAACCGGCGTAGGCACTATCGTGGCGGACGGTAAAGAGTTGCGTGAATTTGATGGGGAAACCTATGTCATGGAACGGGCGCTGATTCCCGATGTGGCTTTGGTGAAAGCGCACCGGGCTGACAAATCTGGCAATTTGCAATTTCGCTTTACGGCCCGCAACTTCAACCCCGCAGTGGCGATGGCAGGAAAAATCACGGTGGTCGAGGTGGAAGAAATTGTTGAAACAGGCGAGATCGCCCCAGACCAGGTTCACTTGCCGGGCATTTATGTGCACCGCTTGGTGCTCAACGCCAACCCAGAAAAGCGGATTGAAAAACGCACCATCACAGAAACATCGGGAGTTTGAATATGAGCTGGAGTCAAGACCAAATGGCCGCCCGTGCGGCCCACGAACTAGAAGATGGTTTTTATGTCAATCTGGGAATTGGCATTCCCACGCTGGTTGCCAACCATGTCCCGGCGGATAAAGAAGTTTGGTTGCAAAGTGAAAACGGCATGTTGGGGATTGGCCCCTTTCCAACCGAGGCAGAAGTGGACGCTGATTTGATCAACGCGGGCAAACAAACGGTCACCACGATCAAGGGCTCCAGTATTTTTGGCAGCCACGATAGCTTTGCCATGATCCGCGGCGGGAAAGTCAATCTCAGTATTTTGGGCGCCATGCAGGTCAGCGAAAAAGGCGATTTAGCCAATTGGATGATCCCCGGCAAGATGGTCAAAGGCATGGGCGGGGCGATGGACTTGGTCGCTGGCGTCAAGCGCGTGATCGTGCTCATGGAGCATGTAGCCAAGAAAAAAGATGGCAGCGAAGACCTCAAAATTTTGCCCCATTGCACCTTGCCTTTGACGGGCGTGGGCGTGGTAGACCGCATCATCACGGATTTAGCGGTCATGGACGTGACCCCCGCCGGATTGAAAGTCGTGGAGATGGCCCCCGGGGTCACCCGCGAGATGTTGAAATCAAAAACCGGCGTGACCTTGATTTAAGGCTGCGCGGGTTTGGTTTTAGTTGGCGCGCAGCTTGGTCGGTTGGCGTTTCTTTTTGCCCGCGAGGGCCATCTGAAACGCTTGTTTTGCAAATACCCACAAGGCAGATTCATGGGGCTTAGGTAACGCACCCCGCCCGATACGCTTGAGTTGGCCGGTGTACCAGCTCACCTCTAGCAGCCCCATCTTGTCAATCGCCTTGATGCCGGTGCGAAGCGGCTTGACGCTGTGTTGCGCAGGATTGCCAGCGAGAAGTCGCGCTGGAACATCGGGCTCGATGGCCATGATGCGGGCAATTCCGACCATGTCCACAGCGCCCGAGTCGATCGCCTGGGCCATGCCTTGGGCGCTGCGAAAACCGCCGGTAACGACCAGCGGCGTTCGCACGGCTTGGCGAGCTTTTTCTGCGAACTCTAAAAAATAAGCTTCGCGCTGAATCGTACTGTCTTTTTTCTCTGACGGTGCGTGATTTTGAACGCCTGTCATCGCGGGCGCTTCGTAGGTACCGCCTGAAATTTCAATCAAATCCATGCCCACATCGGCCAAGGCGCGGATCGTCTCGATGGATTCTTCTTCAGTGAATCCGCCGCGCTGAAAGTCAGCGGAATTGAGTTTGATACTGATAGGAAAAGCGGGCCCCACAGCCTCTCGCATGGCGCGGTACACCTCCAACACAAAATGCCTGCGCTTTTGCGCAGTGCCACCCCAGGCATCGGTGCGGATGTTGTGGTGCGGTGATAGAAATTGGCTCACCAAATAGCCGTGGGCGCCGTGGATTTGAACCCCCGAAAAGCCCGCTTGCTTGACCACGCCAGCGGCCACTCCATAACGCTGAATCAGTGCTCGGATTTCGCTGTCTTCCAAGGCGCGAGGGGTGGCAAAGAACGCTTTCAAGTCGGATCTAAAAGGCAAAGCGGAAGGGGCGACCGTTTCACGGTTCAGCCCTTTAGGGGCCTGTTTACCGGGGTGGTTGAGTTGCACCCAGCATTGGGTGTTGTTGGCTGTTGCGGCTTGGGCCCAACACTGCAATTCCACTAAATGCGTGTTGTCTTCAATCACCACGTTGCCGGGTTCGCCCACGGCGCGGGCATCGATCATGACGTTGCCCGTGATGCACAAGCCGATCCCACCACTTGCCCACGCGCTGTACAAGCGCACCAGCTCTGGCGATGGCGCGCCATCGCGTCTGGCCAAGGCCTCGGACATGGCCGACTTAAAAAGGCGATTTTTGATTCGAATGCCGTTGGACAGAATCAGCGCTTGGGCGAGGGTGGTTTGGGTGGTCATGTGATATCACGGAAGGTCTAATAAGGAGTTTCCATAGTAGCTCTGCAGCGGGAGTCAGCTTGCGCTTCTAGTGACACGCATGCCATAATTTTTGATATGAAAACCCATAAATTATTACTTTTGCTTTTCGCTTTGGCCTTGAGCTTATTAGTTCATGCCGAGCCCGAAGAAACGGAGCTTTGTAAAGAGAGTGGCTATCCGGTAGGTACTTTCCGCACTTGGTTTATGG
>QYPA01000125.1 GCA_007279715.1 Comamonadaceae bacterium
ACAACGCAGAACGGCTGGTAAGCGCCAGCGCAAAAATAAGCGCCAACACGGCGCCGATCGAAAGACTGGAAAAAAGCAATCCGAGGGTGGTCAGAATGCCTTCGCCGTACATCGCGAGGTTTTTCTCTAGAAAAATGACGCCCCACTGCATCAGATGGTTCCTCGCACAGTACCGAGGCTAAAGCGTGCATTGATTTTTCGCAAGCCGTAAAGCGACACGCTGGTGAAAATCAGAAACAACGCGGCAGTAAATAAAAAGAATTCAAACGGTGAGCGCGTGGCTGCGCTGGCTTGTTTGGAGATGTACGTCATCTCTTTGAGTCCGATCAGGCTGACCAGCGCGGTGGACTTGATCAAGACCAGCCAGTTATTGGTAAATCCGGGTAAGGCGTAGCGCACCATTTGGGGCGCAGTGATGCGTAAAAAGGTTTGCGTCTTGCCCATTCCAAACGCCCAAGCCGCTTCGGCCTGGCCTTTGGGAATAGCCAACATGGCCCCGCGAAACGTCTCTGTCATGTAGGCCCCGTAGATAAAGCCCAGGGTCAAAACCCCTGCAGCAAACGGGTTGATATCTACATTTTTTTTGCTGCCCATGAGTTCCAAAAGATGGTTCAAACCAATGGTTCCACCGTAAAACACCAAGAGCATGAGCACCAAATCAGGAATGCCGCGAATAATGGTGGTGTACGAAGTTCCCAGCGCCATGGGAAGAGGGCGGCCAGAGAGTCGAGCTGCTGCGCCCAACAGGCCCAATACGACAGCAACTACTAAGGAGCACAAGGCAATCGCAACGGTCAGCAGCGACCCTTGCAAAATGCTGAGGTAATAAGAAGAGTGCATTGCAGCAGATTAAAAAAATCGGCGTTCAGCGCAGGGCTGGACGCCGATTTTTCAGAGAGCGTAGGAAGAATTATTCGCCGTAAACGTCAATCTTGTACTTGGCAAAATACTTGTCGTTGAGTGTTTTGTAAGTGTCAGCAGAACGAATGGCTTTGATCGCGCCGTTGAGTTCAGCTTTCAATGCGTCTTCGCCTTTGCGCAAAGCAACACCGGCACCGTAGCCAAAATACTTTGGATCTTTCAAATCAGCGCCAACGAGTTCGTATTTAGCGCCTTCAGGTTTGCTCAAGAAACCACCAGTGACTTCCATATAGTCGGCCACGGTTCCATCCAAACGACCCGATTTGATGTCCAAATACACTTGGTCTTGTGCCTCATACGAGTTCACGACGACACCCGCAGTTTTGAGTTCGCCCATGGCGTACTTCTCTTGGGTAGAACCTTTGAGAACACCAATTTTTTTGCCTTTGATCGAAGCCGCATCAGAGAACTTGGTTCCTTTTTTCAGGACCAAGCGGCTTGGGGTGTTGTAGTACTTGTCGGTGAAGTCCACTTCCTTCATGCGATCGTCAGTGATCGACATGGAGCTGATGATGACGTCGTATTTTTTAGCGTTGAGGCCGGGAATCATGCTGTCCCACACTTGCTCCACAAAAACGCACTTGCGTTTGATTTGTTCGCACAATGCGTTGGCAATATCCACGTCAAAACCAGTGGGCTGGCCATCGGCAGTTTTGAAGGTAAACGGTTCGTAAGTCGGGTCAATCGCGACTTTGAGCTCTGCCGGAGAGGCAACAGCTGGAGCGGCTGCGGGCGCAGCAGGCGCTGCCTCTTCTTTTTTGCCACAAGCGGCAAGCAAGGCGATCACGCTCAGGCTAAGTAGTAGTTTTTTCATCAATGAATCCTTGAATTAGCCAGAGCTTGGGGCTTGGCGGGTGAATAAAAATGTTCGGCCGCATATTCTAAGGTCAGCGAGCCCCTAAAACACCGTTTTAAGAGAGTGTTCATACTGGGGTTTGTACTGGGGTTAAGGCAACGCGGGGCGAAATCTTCACGCCCCCTTAATCTCTGGTTTTTACGGGATGGTTTTAACCCATTTCAAGCAGTACCCTTGAAACCCGTACTGCTAACCGTGAAACCGTAAAATCACGTTTTCCCAAAGCTTTGAACTTTTCTCATGAACGCCCCTGTTGACGTCTCTTTTTTCGCGCGTGCTGCCAAGCCCCTTGGGAGCTATCGCAAGTACTGGGCGTCGCGTTTTGGAACGGCGCCCTTTTTTCCGATGAGCCGCGCAGAGATGGAAAAGCTGGGTTGGGACAGTTGCGATATTGTTTTGGTAACGGGCGACGCGTATGTCGACCACCCCAGTTTTGGAATGGCCGTCATCGGTCGCATGCTCGAAGCCCAAGGTTTTCGGGTCGGCATCATCGCCCAGCCTGATTGGCAAAGTGCTGAGCCTTTCAAGGTTTTAGGCAAGCCCAATTTGTTTTGGGGTGTGACGGCGGGGAACATGGATTCCATGATCAACAGCTATACCGCTGATCGAAAAATTCGCAGCGATGACGCTTATACCCCCGGCGATATCGGCGGCAAGCGCCCCGACCGCGCTGCCATTGTTTACAGCCAACGCTGCCGCGAGGCCTTCAAAGACGTCCCGATTGTCTTGGGCGGAATCGAAGGAAGCCTGCGCCGCATTGCCCATTACGACTACTGGTCTGACAAAGTTCGCCGCTCGGTGGTGGTGGACGCTAAATGTGATTTGCTTTTGTATGGCAACGCTGAGCGCGCGATTGTCGAAATTGCCCACCGCTTAGCGGCCCGTGAACCCGTGCAAGACATCACCGATGTGCGCGGCACGGCCTTTGTGCGCCGCCCAGATGATGCCAGCGGCAAAGACTGGTTTGAGATTGACTCCACCAGCGTAGACGCCCCTGGGCGGGTGGAGGCCCATGTCAACCCCTACATGACCACCTCGGAACAAGCGGCAGAGCAGGGCGCAACGTGTGAGCGCGAGGACCCGGCTGCGCAAGGGGCCCAAGAGACTGCTGCAGCGCCTGTGAAAACCATGCTTTTTGTTGCCAACCCCGCGCTCAAAGCCAAACTCAAAGTGCCGCCGCGAGACCGCTCGGTGATTCGGCTTCCCAGTTACGAGCAGGTCAAAGCCGATCCCGTTTTATATGCCCACGCCAACCGGGTTCTCCACTTAGAAACCAACCCCGGCAACGCCCGCGCTTTGGTCCAGGCTCACGGCGCAGGCGTAACCGCCCGTGACGTTTGGATCACACCACCGCCTATTCCGCTCACGACAGCGGAGATGGACATGGTCTTTGACCTCCCTTACGCCCGCAGCCCGCACCCTAGCTACGCCGACGCCCAAGGAAGTCATGACGGTGAAACCAAAATTCCTGCGTGGGAGATGATCCGGTTTAGCGTCAACATCATGCGCGGCTGTTTTGGAGGATGCACGTTTTGCTCGATCACCGAGCACGAAGGCCGCATTATCCAAAGCCGCTCGGAAGACTCGGTGATCAAAGAGATTGAAGACATTCGCGATAAGGTCAAAGGCTTTACCGGAACCATTTCCGATTTGGGTGGCCCGACGGCCAATATGTACCGCTTGGGTTGCAAAACGCCTGAGATTGAAGCAGCGTGCCGTAAGCCCAGCTGCGTTTACCCTGGAATCTGCCAAAACCTAACCACAGACCACGGCCCACTCATCAAAATGTACCGCCGCGGCAGAGCGTTGAGAGGGATAAAGAAAATTTTGATCGGCTCGGGCTTGCGCTATGACCTGGCTATCCAAAGTCCCGAATACGTGAAGGAACTGGTACAGCACCACGTCGGTGGTTATTTGAAAATTGCACCTGAACATACCGAACAAGGCCCGCTGACCAAGATGATGAAGCCCGGTATTGGCTCGTACGACAAGTTCAAAACCTTGTTTGACAAATACTCTTTAGAGGCTGGTAAAAAGCAGTTTTTAATTCCCTACTTTATTGCCGCGCACCCTGGAACCACCGACGAAGACATGATGCACTTGGCTGTTTGGTTAAAGAAAAACAGTTTTCGGGCCGACCAAGTGCAAACCTTTTACCCCAGCCCCATGGCCACGGCGACGGCGATGTACCACTCTGGGCGCAATCCTTTGAGAAAAATTCACCGCACCATAGAAAGCGCAGACGAGTCGGTGGATATCGTGCGCGGCGAGAAGCGCCGCAAATTACACAAGGCGTTTTTACGCTACCACGATGCCAACAACTGGCCGCTATTGCGCGAGGCACTTAAAAACATGGGCCGCGCGGATCTGATTGGTAACGGCAAACACCACCTGATCCCGACCTTTCAGCCTTTAAGCGATGGGGCTTACCAAAGCGCTCGGCGAAAAAACAGCACCCCCGTTGCAGGCCGTCTTTTGACCCAACACACCGGATTGCCGCCGCGTGTGACAGGTTCTGAAAAGAATACAAAGGCTCCCTTGCGCAAAGCCCGCCCAAGCCTTAAGCCCTAAATCCGAAAACCCTGAGCCCAGCAGATAACGCTAGGGCGCAAGGGTGTAAAGCGGAATGTCTTTGGCTGCCCCAATTGCTTCGAGTTGCTTGCGCGTTTTGCCTGCAAAAAAAGCACTGCAAGCCGCGTGCGCTTCCTTGGAGAACATAGCTTGAATGTTGGAGCTGGCAAGTCCCGCTTCTTTCGCTAAATCGGCCGCAAAATGAGGCTCTAGCGCGGCGACGGCAACGCGCCCGTCTTTGCAGGCATACATCCGGTAGCCCGCGTGCCCGCCGCCGACTGCGGCACCAGGAACGGTCAGGCCCCAAGTGCGCGGTAAGGCCAGGTAATTTGCGGCGTCGCATAACGCTACGGTAACAGCGACGCCTTTGCCGGTTTGTAATTGTTGTAAGCGCGCTTGCAACACCGCTTCACTGGCCATCAACGAGCCGCCCATATCGGCGTACAAAGTCGGTGGGAGTTCCATGCCCTGAATCAGGCCGCTTTCAGCTAAATAGGTGAGGTCGTGGCCCGGTTCCTCAGCGCGATCTCCGCTTGCCCCAAAAATTTGGACCAAGGACAGGTGAGGGTGTTGGCGGTGCAATGTCTTCCAGTCGAGCCCAAGTTTGTGCATGGCCGAAGGGCGAAACGAGGTTAATAAAACGTCGGCTTTTGCCAGCGTTTGGTGTAGTTTCTTTTGTCCTTTTTCAGACTTCAGGTCGAGGCTTGCGATTTTGATGCCTTGGTGCAAAACGCCATAGGCTGCGGGGTTGTACATGCCCATGGGGTCACCCGAGCTGCCTTTGGGGGCGTTTGCAGGTGGGGGTGGCTCGAGCTTGGTGCAGTGGGCGCCCATGGCGTGTAAGCGCATCATGGCAGCAGGCCCAGGCAGGTTCAAGGCCAAGCTCACAATTCGAACGCCTTTGAGCGGGCGAAGGGGTTTTGCGGGGGAAAGGGTGGTTGTCATGCGCAGGATGGATTAAAAATCAAGGCTTGATGATAGAGGCAATAATGGATCCCTTTGATGCCCTCATTTGCATAGGACGCACCCTTGAACGTAGCCCCCCACAATGACGACCTGTTTCCCGAGTTGCGGGTGGATCCCGTCCTTCCCCAAAAAAAGAAGCCCCGTGTTGTGAAGACCCAAGCGCCTTTGATTCTCCCCAACTTCAACGATCTCGAAGCCTTGGCGCAAACGCTCCAAGCCGATCCTGATTTTCGGGTGATGCGCCGTTTGAAACCGCGTTTACATTGGCCAGCTGCGGGCGCAGCCAGCGTGACGCGGGTGCTGGTGTTAGACACCGAAACGACGGGGCTGGACCCCTCGCGTGAAAAAATCATTGAACTGGCTTTGTTACGGGTGGATATTGATAACGCCTCTGGCTTGCCTGTGGGCGAGGTGCTTGTGTTTGATGAACTCGAAGACCCCGGCATTCCCATTCCAGCCCAAATCACCGAAATTACCGGCATCACAGACGCCGACGTCAAGGGCAAGCAGCTCGATGAAGCGCGCATCGCGCTGATGCTTGACGGCGTCGATGTCGTCATCGCCCACAACGCTGGGTTTGACCGCCCGTTTTGTGAATCGCGCTTGCCCTTGTTCAAAGAATTCGCTTGGGCCTGTTCGTTTGCAGATATTGACTGGAAAGCCCAAGACAGAAGTTCCAGCAAGCTTGAAATGCTCGCCCACGCATTGGGACTTTTTTACGACGCGCATCGGGCTGAAATGGACTGCCACGCACTGATCGCGGTTTTAGCAGCTCCACTGCCTAAGGCGGCGTCCACTGGGTTTGCAGCGCTGCTGAATGCGGCCAAAAACCCGGCGTTTCGATTGCAGGCCACCCAAGCGCCGTTTGAAGCCAAAGACAAACTCAAACAGCGCGGTTACCGCTGGAACGGGGATCAAAAAGTGTGGCATACCCGTCTAAGCGACGAAGCGGCGGTGCAAGCCGAATGCGAATGGCTCAGAGCGAATGTTTACGGAAGTCGTAATGCATCGGTCGACCTGGAAAAGATGGAAGCCACCGTCAAGTATTCCTCGCGCAGCGGAGTGCGTTTGCAACAATCGTTGTAATGCAAGTTCTAGGCGTTCAAGCGGGCAAAGCCCGCAAAGTGATGATGCAAGGCCGCAGCATATTGACGGCCATGAACAAAACGGCTTTGACCGAAGCCACTGCTGTGGGCCACTTGGGATTAGAAGCGGATGAACAAGCTGATCCGTCGGTGCATGGCGGCTTAGAAAAAGCGGTGTATGCCTACCCAGTAGAACATTACGATTTTTGGCGCAAGGCCCTAGAGGCCGAAGGCCTGGGCGGTATTGACACTGCGCTTGCTTACGGCTCCTTGGGCGAAAACTTAACGCTTTCGGGCGTCTTAGAAACCGATGTGTGGGTAGGCGATGTGTTGCGCTTTGAAAACTGCGCCTTGCGGGTTACGCAGCCGCGCGAACCTTGTTTTAAATTTAACGTCGCGATGGGCTACAACACGGCGGCCAAAGCGATGGCGCTCAGTGGCTTTTGCGGGTTTTATTTAGCGGTGGATGTTCCCGGTACGTTGCAAGCGGGGGAGACGTTTACTTTGGTTCCCGGCCCGCGCCGCGCCAGTATTCCTGAGCGTTTTGCCGCCAAGATGTTCAAGCACCTGCGTTAGAAATTGTTCTCTCTTAGCTTCAGGTTTTGGTGACGTTGCACTCGCGGCGTAACAGGGCCAAGGCATCGTGTAAAGCGTAGTCTGCGTCGCTTTCAAGCGTATCCCGTCCTTCTTCCACAAACGATCCCCACATCTGCGCGTAGTCGGCTTGAAACTGCGCAGGCGCATGGGTTTGGATAAATTGCGTTGCCAACTCCGGCTTGAAGCCGGACTTCCGGATTTTTCGAATCAACGCTGCAGCCGACTTCTCGCTCATCAATGTTTTTGGCGTAGAGCCCGCGGCCAATCCTAAAAACAGCGTGAGCAAAGAGCCTTCGTCGTCATGCCCGCCAGTAGCCTTGTCCCACGCAGCAGACACCTCGCGCTCGTATTCTTCTACTTCAGCAAGCCCGTCATCCAGCCAAAAGTAGCGGCCAATAAACGCAGGGGTTTGATTAAACAGCTTTTTGACGCTGATTGAGCCGTCTATTATTTTCGGCCAATCGCTGCGCACGGAATCTACCAACGCAAGGGCTGCCGTTTGCAGTTCTTCAGGGAAATCAGAGGGCAGGGCGAAGGCGGGCGGTTTTGTAGCGCCAGATTTTTTCCTCAAGGTTTCGATGCGCTTTTGAAAGCGAACCCAATCAGGCGCATCTTGTTTGCCCAAACCTGAACCCATGACGAGCGCAGTGCGAATCACCGCCTCCGCATCTTTGCCCTCGTCTTCAAGTGTGTCCACATCAAGCCCCCACTCTTGGGCAAACCAAATCGCTGCATCCATCACCTGGGCCACCAATTGGCGCTTGGCAAGTTCAGCGTTGAATTCGTCTAAAGACTTCAGCGTCCAGCGTTCCAAAATCGGAATCTGCTCGTCGCGAAATCCGCGCACTTCGTGCATCCCAAAGTGCGTGTTCTGCGGCAAAGCCAACATCGCTTTGAGCATATCGGAGCCGCCTTTAGAGCGCGAAAGCAAGCTGTTCTCTCGCAGTTGAAGAGCGGCGTGGTGCAGGTCTGCTGCGCTGCTGCGCTCTAAATACAAGCTCACCAGGTTCACCATTCGCAGTCTGGCTGTTTCCAGTTCGGGGCGTAAATATTCAGTCCCAAAATACCGCGCAATTTGCACCATGCCTTTGGGCGCTTCGGTGCGTATCGCTTGAAGCTTGGCGTTATCAATCAGCCCATGTTGAATGCCGTAACGCAGCGCTTTTTCAAAAAAAGGGCGGTTCTCGAAAAGCGTAATTTCTGCGTTGGGCTTCACCATAGCGACTAAATGGCCGACTCTTCGTCTGCGTCTAAGGCCGCTGGCGTGGCTTTGCCGCGGTCGGTGTCGCCGGTTTCTACTTTGCCGTCGTCTTCTTCCAGTTCGGCCTCTTCGCCTCGGCCCATGTCGTGGGCGCGGGCCTTAGCCCGCAAGACCAAAAGCATCTCAATGAACAAATCAGGACATTCATAACGCAAGGTAAACGCCATTTGCATCCAATCTTGGTCGGCTACTTCGTCCTCGTCTAAACGGGGCTTGGCATAGGCGTTGGCGTACAACTCGGTCTCTGTGAGCATCTCGCCATCGTCTTCAACCGTATCAAACAAACCCGTTCTGGCAAATGCCTCCACCCGGCTCCAGCGTTCTGCAAAGTAGTCTGCCAGTGCTTCGCTGCCGCCTTCGAGATCCCCAATCGCCGTCAAAAATTCAACCGGGTTGGCCCCAGAGCGAAAAATCACCGAATTAACCATGCCGCGCAAATGCGTACGCGAGAGATCTTTATATTGTTTTTCAATCACCACTGCCCGCGCAAACTGCTCGGGCGAAACCAGCAGGTTCACCACAGACTCTTTGGAGTTGTCGTATTCCCGAATCACCGCCAAGATATCTTTTGCGGGAAGCTGCTCCAGAACCAACATCAAGGCGCTGTCGCCTTCGGCATCGGCTAACTCGACTAAGGCGGACTCGGCGCCCACGATATCGCCCGCTGCTATCAGGCTTTGGGTTTTAGTGATAAGGGCGAGGTGCGTGTTCATAGTAATGTCTTTCACGTGCATTATTCTTTTCGGTCAAAGCCTTGTTCAACCATCCAATCGTTGCCCGCTTCTTCGCGGGCACGGGCTTCTTTTTCTTCTTCTGCATCCGCGCCGTGGCCGGAGTTTTCATCACCGTCCTCGGAATCTTCGTCCTCGCTCTCATGTGCGGGAGAGTGGCTCGGTTTGGCAAACAAATACTCCAAACCTGCCGCCACCGTCAACAGCCACTTGCCCATGGGCTCCTTGCTTAACTCCGCTGCCAGTTCTTGCGCCCAGGGATCCAAACTAATCGCGTCCGCCAAACTCTCCCAATCCGGTAACTCGTCAGACTCCAAACTCACCAAGTGGTCCATCACCGCTGGCTTTTGAAACCGCATCCCTTGGTGAAAAACGACCGACACCATCTCCGGGCTGAGCTCCATCATCTGGCGCAAAAAAGGCAACTCTTTACGCCGCTGCCCCAAGCGATGGCGCAAAACGTTGATGCCCTCCGAGTCGAAAGTCATATCGTCAATCTCTGAGGCGTATGAAGACCGCAATTGGCTAAAAAAAGAAGAGGTTTGCATGGCGAAGAGCGATCGATCTGACTTAAAGGACCTTGTCAAGGTAGTGGTTCCAAATTTCACCCGCCGTGACCAAGGGGGCGTCTAAGAGATTGCGTCGGCGGTTGTCGTCGTAGGCTTGGCGCTTGTCCGTATCAGCAAGGACGTTATACGCCTCTTGAACCTGCCTAAACCGAGCGGGGGCGTCGGGGTCGGTGTTGCGGTCGGGGTGGTAGAGCGAGGCCAGTTGGCGAAACGCCTTCTTGATGTCTGCCGTGTGGGCGTCACTTCGAAGTCCAAGGGCGCTGTAGTGGTCAGTCATGTGATCATTTTACCGGCACGGTGTTTCATTGATCTAGCGCAAGCTTTTTGCGAATGGCCGCTCGGGGCTTCGATGATTTCAAATCAGTGTCACATTCGAATTTCACACTGGTGTCACATTCATTTTTTCAATAGGAGTCAGACGTGAGCCAATTTATAGACCAAGTTCGTACCCTGCAATGGGATGACCATCGCTACTACCACCAAAGTCGGATTAATCAAACATTGCACTTGATCAGTGCGGTGAGCTTTTTGGTGGCCTACGGACTGCTTTTTGTAGACCCTGCACTGGCTGGGATCGTAGGTTGGGTTGTGGGCATGGTAACGCGGCAGTCAGGCCACATCTTTTTTGAACCCCGGACTTTTGATGCGATCAATGGTGTTTCTGATGCCCACAAAGAATCCATCAAGGTCGGGTACAACATGCAGCGCAAAGCCATTTTGATCGGCATTTGGCTGTCTATTCCCGTGGTTCTTTGGTTGAGCCCTGAAGTGTGGGGCCTGATTAAACCCGCCATTGGAACCCAAGCCTATTGGCACGACGTTGGCTTGGCTTGGTTGGCATTGGGGATTGCAGGAGTGAGCCTGCGAACCGTTCACCTGTTTTTTATCCGTAGCCCTTCGTGGGGTTTGGCTTGGGCAGCCAAAATTTTGCTGGACCCTTTTCATAACGTGACCATTTACTGGCGCTCACCTATCGCATTGATACACGGAGAAATGTTGGATCCTATCAATGGAGAGGTAAAAAATTAAAAAATACTATACTAATTATAAAAATACTTATGAAAGGGAGAGGTTATGTCGTCAGTCCAATTCGCTAAGAACCTTATCAACGAAGACCCAAACAGTCAGTTTGCCAAGGTGCTTGAAAATTTGGTTTTATCACTCGAGTCGGAAAAGTGCTTTGGTCTCCAACAGTTGTATGACTTGAGTCGCTCGGAATTTGATATTGCGATTGAAATAATGAAGGATTGGCGAATCTCTCGTTTCTATTTAGGAAATGCCAAATGCTTCGACGCTATGGACAAGCATCAAAACTAGGCGGTTTTTTATGACCGCCTAGGTCCTTTAGATGTCTTCTATTTCGTCGGATCCTTGGACGTCCATCACTGCAATTTCAGCGTACTGCACCGCATTGAGTTGGTGGCGATAGGCGCTAAAAGCGTGCATGTCAGTCGCAGTCTGATCGCCGCTTTCATAGGCCGATGCCGCTAGTTCATGCTCTTTGGCCGCTTGGTTAAAGTGGTACGCCGCCATACGGTGGCTTTCGGAGGGGTTTTCATATTCGTCTTCAAATTCTCCGACGATCTCCGGGTGATTTTCCTGGTGTTGCTGTGTCATTGAAATGCTCCTAAGGGTTAAGGTTGACGAGAGAAACTGGTGTCCTATTCACCAAGTGCTTTGTAGTATTTATTTGTGTCAGCCTAATGAACAATTGCACCGCAAGGGCTTCATCAACTTGCAATAAGCACGCTGTCAAATAGGTTCATACATACAAAGGTCATGCATGTTTAGATCCCCTTCGATTTCTGAACACCACCTGATTCAAACCGAAACCGGGTCTCGAAAATTAGCCTATACCGTCAGTGGAGATCTGTCGGCAGCCAAAGTCTTTCTTTGTTTACCAGGTCTTCTAGAGACGCGAGCCAACTTTGAGCCTTTGTTGGCAATGGCACAGAGTCACGAAAATTGCTGCTGGATCAGTTTGGATTATTGCGGCCGAGGCGACTCAGACCCGTTGGACCCGTCGATGAACTACGCAATGTCGGTTTATTTAGCCGATATTGAAGTTTTTTTGGCTGAATCGGTCTTCACAAAAAAACCAGTCACAAGAAAAAAGTTTTTTCTTGTGGGGACCAGCATGGGCGGGATTTTGGCTATGCAACTGGCAAAGAAACTGGGCAAGAAAATACACGGACTGATTCTTAATGATGTTTCACTGAGCCTGTACTGGTCCTCTTTGTACGGTTTGTATACGCAGTTTGACATGGTAAAAAAAGACAAGGGCTTTAGCGCAGAGGCGCTTGGAGTAGAGCCTCGTGCAGTGAAGGACGTTCAGTCACCTGCACATTTTGATTTGCATTACGAATTTGATTTGCTTGGCATGCATTTTCACCAACTCATGAAAGGCTTTGATGGACCAGTTTTGCTGGTTCACAACTCTCACAGCAACTTGTGCCCCACTGAAATAGCGCAACAAACGAAAAGACACGTTCCCCATATAAAAATTTTTACAGTCCAAGGGCAAAGCCATCCTGTAGATTGGAGTTCTGAGGTTTGCGAGTGGATCAGTCAAGCCGTGGGCTTAAAGGAAGTTAATTCTGTGGGTCCCGTTCCTGAATTACATGTGAAGCAGGAACCGACACCAGCCGCCGCAGCTGATAAGGAAAGTTGTGCTGTTGTGTTGGTTTCAATACCCCAGCCAGAGACAACTCCCCAGGAGTTTCAATGGCTGAAATCCCCATGGGCACAGTTGAAAAATACGTTGAATCTTTCCCGAATTTTTCGATTGCAAAAAAATTAGTAAATCTCAGGAACAAACATCTCCGAAGGGACTTGTTGTCGGATGTAGTCTTCATGGCGAACACGCGCAGGCAAAATAATCGGCTGGTGGGGAACTTCTTCGTAGGGCATTTGTTCCAGCAAGTGGTGGATGCAGTTCAATCGAGCCTTCTTCTTATCTACCGCTTGAACAATCCACCAAGGCGCCTCTGGGATGTGGGTTCTGTCGAGCATGACTTCTTTGGCGGCGGTGTAGTCTTCCCAGCGCTTGCGCGACTCCAAATCCATGGGGCTGAGTTTCCATTGCTTGAGTGGGTCGTGGATACGGCCTAAAAATCGGGAGTGCTGCTCTTCATCCGAAATGGAGAACCAGTATTTAATCAGTTGAATGCCTGAGCTGATGAGCATTTTTTCAAATTCAGGCACCGTACGAAAAAACTCCTCGTACTGGTCATCAGAACAAAATCCCATGACCCGTTCTACTCCTGCGCGGTTGTACCAGCTTCTATCAAAAAGTACGATTTCACCGGCGGCGGGAAGGTGTGATACATAGCGTTGGAAGTACCACTGAGTTTTTTCACGGTCATTGGGCGCGGGCAGTGCGGCAACACGGCAGACCCGCGGGTTAAGGCGTTGGGTGATGCGCTTGATGGCACCGCCTTTGCCTGCTGCATCACGGCCTTCAAACAAAACCACCACTTTATGGCCGGTTGCGATGACCCAGTCTTGTAACTTGACTAGCTCACCTTGGAGCCTAAAAAGCTCACGGAAATAGCTGGTTCGGGCGGCGCGTGATTCATCGGTGGCATTGGTGGTCTCGTCGGTCGAAAAAGCCCGGTCCTCGACTTCCATTTCTAGCTCTTCGTCAAAACTATCCAATAAATCAAGCCGGATTCGGCGGACCAAATCATCTTCGCTGGAGTGGTTCATGGTTTTCCCCTTCAGGGTTTTAAAAGATCGAGACCCATCCTAATTCTTGAAAATGTAATATTTGTGACACAAATCGCGGCGTTACAGCCACTTAAAAGTGGGGCAATAAGCTTCAGCGCACTCTGTTTTGATATATGCCTGAGGGTTGACATACATCAAGTTCTAAATTTTGGCCAGTCTGAAAATGAGACAAACCATTCCTTAGAACCAGGAGACGCTATGAATCACGCCAGCTTACGCATCATCAATGATGAGCATTCCTCGCTAGCTGCAATGCTGCAATCCATGCGGATGATGATTGAGCGCGGCCCAGACGACAAGCCAGAATTATTTTTTGACATATTAAGGGCCATGCTTTTCTATGTGGACGAAGTTCCAGAAAAGCAGCACCATAAAAAAGAAACAGTTTTATTTTTCCCACTCGTTGCAAGACGCTCCCAGCAGTGTGACGAGTTAATTCAACGACTGAACCAAGAGCATGCCAATGGTGAAGCAAAAGTCAGAGAGCTCCAACACTTGTTATTGGCATGGGAAATACTCGGTGATTCACGCCGACAAATTTTCGAGAGCGAGTTTGCAACGTATTTTGCTTTTTACATGGAGCATATGCACCTAGAAAAAACTCTCATCATTCCTGAGGCATTACGAGTTTTATCGGAGAGCGATTGGGCAACGCTGAACGCGGCGTTCTCACTTAACAACGATCCTTTGTCCATGTCTATCCCACGCGACCCGCTATACGACCGACTGTTCACAAGAATAACGCTGCGAACGCCGGAGCCGATCGGTTTAGGAATGGCGCATCGCGCAGTCAACTGATCCCCTTAAACGACCTTAGTGGTGACATTTTTCCTTTCAACTTTTACAAATCTAAATTTCAAACTCGGATTTGTAATTTCTGCCGCTTTTTAGCTGCGATGACTAACTGACTTCCCCTGCCCACAAGCGTTCCCCCGAAGCTTCCAAATGGGTCAGGTAAACGCGTACCTCAAACTCAAGCTGGTGGTAAGCCGGCTCCATGTGGATGCAGAGTTGGTAGAAGGCTTTGTCGTGACCGCGTTCGCGCAGGTGGGCGAGTTCATGGACGACGATCATTTTGAGAAATTCGATGGGCGTGTCTTTAAACAAACTGGCGATACGCAACTCGCGTTTGCTTTTTAGGCGCGAACCTTGTACGCGGGAGATGGTGGTGTGTGTTCCCAGGGCGTTTTGAATGACATGCAATTTGCTGTCATAAGCGACCTTGCTAATGGGCTCGGTGCTGCGCAAGGCGCTTTGTTTAAGGTCTTGCGCGTAGGTGTACAGCGCTCGGTCGGTGCGTATGCCGTGGCTCTTGGGGTATTTCGCTAAAAGCCAGTCACTTGCCCGCTGGGCTGCGAGCATCTCGCGAACTTGGTCTTGCGTTTCCTGCGGGTAGCCTTGCAAGTACCGCAGAGAAACCGGCGCTGGCGCGAGGGCCATGGCGTTTAGAGTTCGCGACGCAGGGCAGGGAACAAAATCACGTCGCGAATACTGGCGCTGTCGGTGAGCAGCATCATCAATCGGTCGATGCCGATACCGCAGCCGCCGGTCGGGGGCATTCCGTATTCCAAAGCGCGTACAAAGTCGTGGTCAAAGAACATGGCTTCGTCGTCGCCACTGTCTTTTGCAGCAACTTGGGCGTGAAAACGGGCCGCTTGGTCTTGGGCGTCGTTGAGCTCGCTAAAGCCGTTACCAAACTCGCGCCCCGTGATGTAGAGCTCGAACCGCTCGGTGACCTCGGGGTGGGTGTCACTGGCGCGGGCCAAGGGAGAAATTTCAACTGGGTGTTCGCAAATAAACGTGGGCTGCCAGAGTTTGTCTTCTACCGTTTCTTCAAAGTACAAAACCTGCAGACTCGCGAGGCTGCGCGTGGAGAGTTGATTCTTGGCGTCGGTTAAACCGAGCTTGCGCAATGCTTGTGTTAACCATGCGCTATCAAAAACATTCTCACCCGCTTCAGTAAATTTTTGGATGGCTTGCACAATGGTGAGGCGCTCAAAGGGCTGTGCTAAATCCACCGGTTTGCCGCCGTAACTCATTTGTAGCGAGCCGGTGGCTTTCAGGGCCGCGTCCCTAACCAGTTCCTCGGTAAAGACCATGAGGTCTTGGTAGTTCCAGTAGGCCGCGTAGAACTCCATCATGGTGAATTCGGGATTGTGGCGCACCGAGATTCCTTCATTGCGGAAATTGCGGTTGATCTCAAACACCCGGTCAAACCCGCCAACGATAAGACGCTTGAGGTACAGCTCCGGCGCAATCCGCAGGAACATTTGTTGGTCTAGCGCGTTGTGGTGGGTAGTAAATGGCTTGGCGTTGGCTCCGCCGGGGATCGGGTGCAGCATGGGCGTTTCGACTTCTAAGAAGCCGTGTTGCACCATAAAGTCACGCAGTCCGCTGACGGCTTTGCTTCTTGCCACAAACCGTTTGCGCGTGTCTTCGTCGGTCATTAAATCGATATAGCGCTGGCGGTATTTGACTTCTTGGTCGCTGATGCCGTGAAACTTATCGGGCATGGGACGTAGGCTTTTGGTTAACAAGCGAACCTTGGTCGCATGGAGCGAAAGTTCACCCGTTTTGGTTTTAAAAACCGTGCCTTCGGCGGCCACGATATCGCCGAGGTCCCAGTGTTTAAAAGAGGCGTAAAGTTCTTCTCCAATTTCTTCGCCCTTGACGTAGATTTGGATACGCCCGCCGCTACTTCCGAAGGATGCGTCTTGGAGTGTGCAAAAGCTGGCTTTGCCCATAACCCGTTTGAGCATCATGCGGCCCGCGACTTTGACCTTGACGGCTAATTCAGCGAGTGCTTCTGGAGTCTTGTCATCAAACGCCTCGAATAACTCCGCAGCCTTGTGGCTGGGCGAAAAATCATTGGGAAACGCCACACCTTTGCCGTCGGCTTGGTCTTTGCGGATGGCGTTGAGTTTTTCCCGGCGCTCAAGAATCAATTGGTTTTCGTCTTGGGGAGCGGGGGCAGCGTGGGTGGCGTCAGACATGTATTTTTCTCAATGGCAATCAGGATGTAACCCTAGATTCTAAGAGGCTTGCAGCGACTATGATCCACTGCTCACTTTTGAGACTTCAAACACCATGCTTTATCAAATTATTTCTTTGCTGCTCGATGTGGCCGTTGGTTTGGTCAGCGGCGCTTGCTTGCTTCGGCTGTACATGCAGTTTCAGAGAATTCCCATGTCTGCGCGGGCAGGCAACCCCTTGGGGCCGTTTATTTTTTCGCTGACCGATTGGATCGTTTTGCCACTGCGAAAAGTGTTGCCGACCATGGGTCTCGTGGACACTGCGAGCTTGGCGGCTGCGTTTTTACTGGAGTTGGCTCAGTTTTCAATTTTGTGGCTGTTGCAAGGCGCGGTACAAAACATGGGGGTGGTGGTGGTCTTGGCTGTGTTTGGAGTGGTTCGCATCGGGCTGTCAACGCTCACGGGCTTGGTCTTAATATCGGCGCTGTTATCTTGGGTGCAAACGCGCTCGAGCATGGCAGAGTGGTTAGATCGTTTGGTTGCGCCGTGGTTGGCGCCGGTGCGCCGCGTTTTGCCCCTGTTTGGCGGTATCGACCTCTCTCCGCTGGCGCTATTGCTGGCCTTACAGATTGTTGCCTTACTTCTTAACGCGCTGCAAGGCTTTGCGGTGATGGCTGTTGCCGTCTAACGCAGGGGCTTTTTAAATCACCGCGTCGCTGGATTGGCGTGTCAGCATGGCCAAGGTGTCAGCGATTGTTTTGCGTAGTTCACGGCGGTCGCATATCAAGTCAACTGCGCCTTTGGTTTGTAAAAACTCGGCGCGTTGAAAGCCCTCAGGCAGAGTGACGCGAACGGTGGATTCAATTACCCTGGGGCCAGCAAAGCCGATCAAGGCTTTGGGTTCTGCGATAACTACGTCACCTAAAAATGCAAAACCGGCGCTGACTCCGCCCATAGTGGGATCGGTCAAGACGCTGATATAGGGCAAACCTTTTTTCGCGAGTCGGGTCAGGCAGGCGTTGGTCTTGGCCATCTGCATTAGGCTCAAGAGTCCTTCTTGCATCCGCGCACCGCCCGTCGCTGTGAAGCACAAAAAAGGCACTTTTTGTTCTATCGCAGCCTCTACGCCCCGGGCAAAACGCTCCCCGACAACCGAGCCCATGCTACCGCCCATGAATTCGAATTCAAAACATGCTGCGATCAAGCTCACACCGTGGACTGAGCCTCCCATCACAATGAGCGCGTCCGTCTCACCCGTATTTTCTAGCGCCTCTTTCAAGCGCTCGGGGTATTTGCGGCTGTCTTTGAATTTGAGCGCATCCACGGGGAGAACTTCTTGGCCAATTTCAAAGCGGCCTTCGTTGTCCAAAAAAACATTGAGCCGAGCCCGCGCCCCGATGCGGTGGTGGTGGCTGCAGTTGGGGCAGACATTTTGGTTTTGCTCTAAGTCGGTCTTGTAAAGCACGGTCTCACAGCTTGGGCATTTAATCCAAAGCCCTTCAGGAACACTGCGCCTGTCAGCCGGATCGGTTTGGGTGATCGTGGGGGGGAGGAGTTTCTCAAGCCAGCTCATAGGGCGCCTTTGCTTCTTGGGTTTCGATTGCGTTTACGCGTCCATGGCGTGTCGAATTTCTTGGAGGAAATTCTGCGCCGTGATGGCCACTTGCGATCGGGATTGATATTCAATGAGTTGAATGATTTTGCTACCAATAACCACGGCGTCAGCGACTTTGGCAATGGTCTTGGCCGTTTCTGCGTCTCGGATACCGAATCCTACACCGACTGGTGTATGAATATGCTTTCTGATGCGTGGGAGCATGGCTTCTACCGCATCGGTATCGAGCGTTCCGGCCCCGGTGACCCCTTTGAGCGAGACGTAGTACACATAGCCACTCGCAATTTTTGCGACCTGGGCCATCCGCTCGTCGGTGCTGGTGGGGGCGAGTAGAAAAATCAAATCGAGTCCGTGCGAGCGCAAGTCTTCTGCAAAAGCTTCGCACTCTTCAGGCGGGTAGTCCACAATCAAGACACCGTCCACGCCTGCCTCTGCGGCATGCTTCACAAACGGGCTAGAAACGCCGGGGAGCGGATGTTTTTGGTCGTAGCGCTCAACGGGGTTGGCATAGCCCATAAGAACCACGGGCGTGGTTTGGTTGGTTTCTCGAAAGTCCCGCACCATTTGCAAAACCTGGCTTAAACCAATTCCAAAAGCCAAAGCCTTGTCGCCCGCTTTTTGGATCACGGGGCCGTCAGCGCTTGGGTCTGAAAAAGGAACGCCGAGTTCAATGACGTCGGCGCCGCCGGCCACCATGGCATGCATCAACTCAGGCGTTACATCGGCAAACGGAAAACCCGCCGTAACGAAGGGAATCAGCGCTTTGCGGCCTTGGCTTTTGAGCGCGGCGAAGCTAGCGT
>QYPA01000155.1 GCA_007279715.1 Comamonadaceae bacterium
CTGCACGACGCATCGAATATTGCCGCTGTCATTGTCGAACCCATGTCGGGTTCGGGCGGTGTCGTGGTGCCACCAGCTGGCTATTTGCAACGCTTGCGTGAGATTTGCACAGCTAACAATATTTTGTTGATTTTTGATGAAGTCATCACCGGCTTTGGTCGCATGGGCGCTTACACAGGTTCTGCCTATTTCGGCGTCACGCCTGATATTTTGAATTGCGCCAAACAAATTACCAACGGAGCGCAGCCCTTGGGGGCCGTTGTCGTCAAGAAAGAGATGTACGACACGTTTATGGCCGCAGGCGGCCCGGAATACGCGCTCGAACTCGCTCACGGGTACACCTACTCGGCGCACCCCGTGGCTTGCGCGGCAGGTATTGCGGCCTTGGATGTGTTGGTGAAAGAAAACATGGTCGAGCGCGTTGCCAGTATTGCGCCCTATTTTGAACAAGCGGTTCACAGTCTGAAGGGTGGGAAAAACATCACCGATATTCGCAACATCGGTTTGGCTGCGGGGTTTACTTTTGCGGCCGTACCCGGCGAACCATTGAAGCGGCCTTACGAGGTCGCGATGAAATGCCTTGAGAAAGGCTTTTATGTGCGCTACGGCGGTGACACGATCCAACTCGCACCGCCCTTTATCATCGAGAAGTCAGAAATTGACAGCTTGATCAACGCCTTAGGCGAAGCTATCAACGCCACCGAATAAGCATTTTTTAACTTTACTTTAGCTTTCATGTCTCAACTTCCCCTCATTGGCCACCTCATCGGCGGCAAGCGCACCCAAGGCGGCACCCGCCAAGCCGACGTTTTTAACCCCGCCACTGGCAAGGCAGAAAAGCGTTTGCTCTTGGCCGACAAGCTCACCGTCGAACAAGCCATTGCCAATGCCCAAGCGGCTTACCCCGCATGGCGCAATACGCCCCCACTCAAACGCGCCCGCGTTATGAGCAAACTCAAAGAGTTGTTAGAGCAACACGCCGATGAACTGTGCGCACTCGTCACCGCCGAGCACGGCAAAGTGTTGGCTGACGCCATGGGCGAATTGCAACGCGGTATTGAAAACGTCGAGTACGCCAGCTACGCCCCCGAACTCCTTAAAGGCGAGCACAGCAAAAACGTCGGGCAGGCGATCGATTCTTGGAGCGAGTTCCAAGCTTTGGGCGTCACAGCGGGTATCACTCCGTTTAACTTTCCCATCATGGTGCCCTTGTGGATGTGGCCCATGGCGGTTGCTTGTGGCAACACCTTTATTTTGAAACCCTCGGAGCGCGATCCGAGCAGCACCTTGCGTGTCGCTGAGTTGGCACTCGAGGCGGGTTTGCCTCCAGGCGTTTTGAATGTTGTCAACGGCGACAAAGAGGCCGTGGATACCTTGCTCACCGACCCGCGCGTCAAAGCCATTAGCTTCGTAGGTTCTACTCCGATTGCGGAATACATTTATTCCACCGGTTGTGCCCATGGCAAGCGGGTTCAGGCTTTGGGCGGGGCAAAGAACCACGCCGTGGTGATGCCTGATGCCGATGTGCCCAACGCTGTTAACGCTTTGATGGGCGCGGCTTACGGTTCGTGCGGCGAGCGCTGTATGGCGATTCCTTTGGTCGTTGCGGTGGGCGACGCAACCGCTGATGAAGTCATTGCAGGCCTCAAGGTCGAAATTGCAAAAATGAAAGTGGGCCCAGGAACCGATGCCGGCATGGACATGGGGCCCTTGGTCACCAAGGCGCATTTTGAAAAGGTCAAAGCGTATGTTGACCAAGGCGTTGCCGAAGGCGCGAACCTGATTGTGGACGGGCGCAACGTCAAAGTCGCCGGTCACGAAGCAGGCTACTTTTTGGGTGCCTGCCTGTTTGACAACGTCAAGCCTGGCATGAAGATTTACCAAGAAGAGATTTTTGGTCCGGTGTTGGGCGTGGTGCGCGTAAAAACGTTGCAAGAAGCCATGGACCTGATTGACGCCCACGAATACGGCAACGGAACCTGCATCTTTACCCGCGACGGTGAAGCGGCGCGTTACTTTACCGACAATATTTTGGTTGGCATGGTTGGCGTGAACGTGCCTTTGCCTGTGCCCGTGGCTTACCACTCTTTTGGCGGCTGGAAAAGGTCTTTGTTTGGCGATTTACACGCCTACGGCCCAGACGCTGCGCGGTTTTACACCAAACGCAAAACCATCACCCAGCGTTGGCCCTCGGCTGGCGTGCGCGAAGGCGCGATGTTTAGCTTCCCAAGTAGTAAATAAGCCCCAACTGCGCCGAAAGGCGCACAATGGGTCAAAGTCGCGACAGTTAGCTATTGCATAATCCTTTGTGCAATAGCTAATATTGCGCTTCGTTGGAAAACAACACCCGTTGTTTTAATTACTACTATGAGACCGCTTAAGCGGATCCACAATGGCCAAAAATACCGATCTTTCGCAGATGTATTTGAAATACCTGCACCTTGTTCAATCTATTCGCGCGTTGCCAAGCTTCCCCGATCTTGATGCCGTTGAGGCTCAGATGCTCAACACCTTAGCCACGGCGTGGTTCAAGGAAAAGAAAATCACGGTCCTTGAAGCGATGGTGATGCTGCCTGAAATTTCCACTACCACCGCCCACCTCCGGCTCAAGCTTTTGCGCAAAAAAGGCATGATCGATTTGCAACTTGATGAAATCGACAACCGGGTCAAGTACGTCGTACCCACCAAAGCCGCCCACCAGTACTTTGGCCAACTCGGAAAATGCATGGCCACCGCAAACGCGGCTTAAAGTAACCAAACGCGAAATAGCAAATCCGAACACCCCAGCTCTAAAAAACCCCTGCCAGATCCGATTTCCGGATTTTGCAGGGGTTTTTCATTGGGCGAAAACTTACCGTTTTGGGTAGTAAACCGGGCCTGGTAAACCGAACACCCACGCGCGTGTTTGCCAACATACTGCTTAAAGTTTTTTTACCCGACTGAAAGCCCGTATGCCCTCACTCGTTACCAGCGCAAGCGTTGCCCTATCCGCGTTGGCGATGATGCTGGTTTCTTACCTTAACGCGTGGCTGTTTGGCTTCTTGCCTTTGGCCAACGGCTTTACCTGGTTGTTTTTACCCTGCGGCGTGTCTTTGCTGATTGTGGTTTTGTGTGGCGGCTGGGGCGCATTGGGCATCGTGTTGGGAAGCTTGATGGCAACGCAAGATTTCTCTTCCGACTTCAGCATGATTAACACTGGTGCTTGCATCCTTTCGGGACTGGCGCCTTGGGCGGGATCGAATTTCGCCATTCACGCCATGAAGTTACGCACCAGCCTGTCCAACCTCACGCCAACGGCCTTACTCAAAATAGGCTTTGTCTGTGCCGCTGCGACAGCCATCAGTTTGGAGCTCTGGTTGCTGCCTTTTGGTTACTCGGGGCCGTTCTTTGAAAGCCTGTCGACGCGGATGGTGGGTAATATTTTGGGAACCCTGGCCGTTTTGTACGTCATCAAAGCCACCTTAACCATCGGCAGCCGCTTGTCAAAGCAGCAAAATAAATAGCAACGCTATTGCCAAATAAATCAATTTAGTGCTTTAATTCAGTTAATTTTGTTTTAAACATGTTTTTTGATAATAAGAGGTGCTTCTATGGCCAAAGCTTCTGTTAACGCGTCGGTTTTTTTGAACTTCTTGAACTTGGTTGCCGCCGTTCGGTCGTTGCCTAGTTTTCCCAGTTTGGATGCCACTGATGAGCGGATGCTCTATATTTTGGGACTGGCTTGGGCCCGCGATAAAAAAATCACCGTGCTCGAAGCCATGGAAATCATGCCTGAGATTTCGCCCTCGACTGCGCATCGCCGCCTCAAACTCCTTCGCCAAAAGGGCTTGCTGGCACTTCAGCTCGACGACGAAGACAACCGCGTGAAGTACGTGATTCCTACCAAGGGCTCCAACGATTATTTCTCGCGCATGGGTCAGTGCTTAGAAAAAGCCAGGGCCGTTTAAAACCACATTCACCGGTTCTGCTGTTTTAGAAATGCAAGCGCCTCACATCAGGGTTAAGTGTGACCTTGATTGATTAGCATTTGGTTGATCGTTTCCGGGACGGCTTTTATGTATGCCGGGCTGTATTTTCTCAATTCGGCCCTCTTCCCTGCGCTCGTTCTCTCCACCCATATTTCTTTGATTTTTTTACCGAGCGGCATTCGTCTCATTAGCGTTTTACTTTTTTCGCATTGGGGCGCTCTCGGTATTGTCTTTGGCAGCGTACTCACCTCGCTGCTCGCTCCTCCAGAACTCATTGGACCCACGCTTTTTGGCGCGTGGGTCATTTCGGGCTTAGCTCCGTGGCTAGCGCGTGAAGTGGGTATTCGCTTTTTGCACATGGACCGCCAGCTGACAAACTTGTCGGGAACCGACTTGCTGAAACTGTCCGTGGTATTTGCGGCGTTCAACGCAGTGATGCACCAACTCTGGTTTTATTGGCAAGGCCTCGGTGGCAGCTTCTTTAGCCAAACCTGGTCGATGGCGGTGGGCGATTGGCTTGGGGCTGTCTTGTTGCTTTACGCTTTTAAGTTCGCGCTCGCAGCAGGGGGCCGCCTGCCCAGGGGATAATCCCCAGCACATGGCACTGATTACTTTACTTGACGCCCAACTCGCTTTTGGGCACGTTCCCCTGCTAGACCACGCAGGCTTTTCCCTCGAAACTGCAGAACGCGTTGGCCTGATTGGCCGCAACGGCGCGGGCAAATCTTCGATGCTCAAAATATTGGGCGGCATGGAAAAGCCCGACGACGGCAGCCTGCAGATTCAAAACAACACCCGCATCGCCTACGTCGCCCAAGAGCCCACGCTCGAGGCCGATGACACGATTTTCGAGTCGGTGAGCCTAGGCTTGGCCCGGATTCGCCACCTGATTGAGGAGTACTCGCAAGGCCACGGCGATTTAGACGCCATGCAAAGCGAGATTGAGTCCCTGGACGGCTGGAACTGGGAGCAGCGCGTGAGCGAGACCCTGCACCGCTTGCACCTGGACCCCCAAGCTGTAGTGCGCACCCTCTCCGGCGGGACCAAAAAGCGCGTGGCCTTGGCCCAGGCTTTGGTAACGCAACCGGACGTTTTGCTGCTGGACGAGCCAACCAACCACTTAGACCTGGACTCTATTGAATGGCTAGAAGACTTGCTCATTGAGTTCAAAGGCAGCGTGATCACCATCACCCACGATCGCTCGTTTTTAGACCGCGTCGCGACCCGCATTGTGGAACTCGACCGCGGGCAGCTTTTATCCTATCCCGGCAATTTTGCGGCCTATTTGCTGCAAAAAGAGGAGCAAATGGCGCAAGAAGCCGTCATTAACGCCCGCGCCGATAAACTTTTGGCACAAGAAGAGGTATGGATTCGCAAAGGCGTTGAAGCCCGCCGAACCCGCGCCCAAGGCCGAATTACGCGTCTGGAAAATATGCGCGCCACGCGCGAGGCGCGGCGAGACGCAGTCGGAAGCGTCAAATTGGATGTCGCCAGTGGCGCGGCCAGCGGAAAGCTGGTGGCGGAATTAACCCATGTCAGTAAAACCTTTGCCTCTCGCTCTGGCACTGGGCCAGACAAAACCATTGTTCGTGATTTTTCAGCCACGATTTTGCGCGGCGATAAGGTTGGCCTGCTCGGCCCCAATGGCGCAGGCAAAACCACGCTGCTCAAACTCATCTTGGGCGAGCTGGCCCCAGACCCTGCGCCCAACAATGCCCCCGCCCCCAGCCCCGGCGAAAGCGCTTGGGGCACGGTGCGCCAAGGCGCCAATATCCAAGTGGCGTACTTTGACCAAATGCGCAATGCCTTAGACATGGACGCAACGCTGGAAGACTTCATCAGCCCCGGCAGCGAATGGATTGAGATTGGCAACAAGCGCCAACACGTGAAAAGCTACCTGGGCGACTTTTTGTTTTCTCCCGCCCGCGCCAACTCACCGGTTCGCTCTTTAAGCGGCGGCGAGCGCAATCGATTGCTGTTGGCACGTTTGTTTGCGCGCCCAGCCAATGTGTTGGTCCTCGATGAGCCGACCAACGATCTCGATATTGACACCTTAGAGCTTTTGGAAGACCTGCTGCAAAACTACGACGGAACGGTTTTTTTGGTCAGCCACGATCGCACGTTTTTAGATAATGTGGTCACCAGCACCATTGCATCGGAGGGCGAAGGCCGCTGGCGCGAGTACGAAGGCGGCGTCCAAGACTGGCTTATCCAAAGCAAACGCGCCAGCGCCTTGGCCCAAGCCCAAGGGCAAAAAGCCGCTAAGCCGTTTAACTACGGCCGCGATCAAAACGCCTCTAGCGAGCCAACACCATCGGCTCCTGTCATCGCTGCTATTGCGCCAGCGCAGCCCGCTCCCAAAGTTCGCAAGCTCAGCTACAAAGAGCAACGCGAGTTAGACACCCTGCCGCAAACCATTTCCGACTTGGAAACGGAACAAAAAAATATCAATGCCTTACTTGCGGATGGAAGTCTGTACGCCAAAGACAACGCCAAAGCCTTGGAGTTGGCCGCGCGCAGTGCGCAGATTGATGACGCCCTCTTAGTCGCGCTTGAACGTTGGGATGTTTTAGGGGCTTGCGTCTGAGCCTAAGCCTGAGCTCGGGTTAGACCACGGCCTTGTCGTGCAGGCTTTGAATCGTCTTCGCGTCCAGCCCCAAAGACGCTAAAACTTCATCGGTGTGCTCGCCTAACGCAGGGGGCGCTCGGTTTAAAACCGTAGGTGTTCCCAGTAAGCGCAAAGGGCTTGTGACGCTGGCGATCGACGCCGTGTGTGTTTTCGCAGCAACTTCTGGGGCTACGTCTTGCTTTATCACCAACTGCCTGGCTTGAACCTGCGCGTCCTCAAAGGCTTGGGCCACCGTGTTGATCGGGCCGCAGGGAACCGCGTGGTGCTCCAGCAACGCAATCCAATCGGCCGTGGTGCGCTTACGAATTTCGATTTGTAAAAGTTGCGTGAGTTCGTCGCGATGTAAAACGCGCTGGGTGTTATTGACAAACCGCGCATCCGTTGCCCACTCGGGGTGCTGCGCAACCTGAGAAAAACGGGCAAATTGGCCGTCATTTCCAATCGCCAATAGCATGGCGCCATCAGCCGTTTCAAAATCTTGGTAAGGCACCAAACTGGGATGGGTATTGCCTTGGCGGGTCGGCACTTTGCCGGTGTTTAAAAAGCCTGCCGCTTGGTTAGCCAACAGTGCCACGCCCACATCGAGCAAACTCATATCAATGTGCTGGCCCTC
>QYPA01000097.1 GCA_007279715.1 Comamonadaceae bacterium
GCGCGGAGGTGACCCATTCTTTCGGGGAAGGCTCTGCCGAAACTGTAGAAGCGGTGAACTTCAATGACCCAGCGCAGACAGTGATTGCCGGAAGCAAGGCGGCAGTAGAAAAAGCCTGTGAAGTACTCAAAGCCAACGGCGCAAAACGCGCTTTGCCTTTGCCTGTTTCAGCACCGTTTCATTCTCGTTTAATGCAACCTGCCGCCGAAAAATTACGCACCCGTTTGTCTGACATTCAAATCGCTGCGCCCCAAATCCCATTGGTTAACAACATTGACGTGGCCGTGGAGTCTGATCCTGATCGCATTCGAGATGCGCTTTACCGGCAGGCCTTTGGCCCGGTCCGATGGGTGCAATGCATTCAAGCGATCGAGGCGCTTGGCGTGTCCGAGTTGGTAGAGTGTGGCCCCGGCAAGGTTCTGGCAGGAATGGTTAAACGCATTGCGCCTGCGCTGACCGGTTTTGCGTTGTTGGACCCAACCAGCCTACGAGACATCAAGGAGGCATTGTCATGACCACTTTTCAATTCGAAGGCCAAGTGGCCTTGGTCACAGGCGCATCGCGTGGTATTGGCGCTGCGATTGCTTTGGAGCTGGCAAAACAGGGCCTAAAGGTCGTAGGAACGGCGACTACCCCAGAAGGCGCAAGCAAAGTCCACAGCGCACTTTCCGCATTTGCAGGGTGCTCCGGGCACGTACTCGATGTCACCGATGGAGCGGCGGTCGAGGCCTTGGTGGATACGGTAACCAAAGAGCAGGGCAGCTTGCATATTTTGGTGAACAACGCTGGAATTACCCGCGATACCTTGGCGATGCGCATGAAAGATGAAGATTGGGACGCCGTTATGGACGCCAATTTGAAAGGTGTTTTTCGCATGAGCCGAGCCGTGATGCGCACCATGATGAAGCAGCGCTATGGCCGTATCATTAACATCACATCGGTCGTTGGTGCCTCGGGCAACCCCGGCCAGGCAAACTATGCGGCTGCGAAAGCCGGCGTTGCTGGGATGACCCGGGCCTTGGCCCGTGAACTGGGCTCACGCAACATTACTGTCAATTGCATAGCCCCCGGATTCATTGAAACCGACATGACTGCGGGTTTGGCAGCGGCGCAACAGGAAGCCTTACAAAACCAAATTCCATTAGGCCACCTCGGAAAACCCCAAGACATTGCCAATGCAGTGGTCTATTTGGCGTCCCCGGGCGCGTCGTATGTCACGGGCCAAGAGTTGCATGTCAACGGTGGCATGTACATGTAAAGTGTGCCCCATTAAAATGCCGATGTGTCCGTTCGGCAGCCTGTTGGAAGGGAAGCCCTTCTCCCGGGTAAAATTACGGCTTGTTTTACAACCCTCAGAGGGAATCCATGAGCGATATTGAAGTACGCGTCAAAAAAATCATTGCCGAGCAACTCGGTGTAGAAGAGTCACAAGTGACCAACGAAAAAGCCTTTGTGGCCGATTTGGGTGCTGATTCTCTTGATACTGTTGAGTTGGTGATGGCTCTTGAAGACGAGTTTGGCATTGAAATTCCAGACGAAGACGCAGAAAAAATCACCACGGTTCAAAACGCGGTCGATTACGCAACCACCCACAAAAAAGCCTAAATCAGGCTGTGCTGCGTAAAAAGCAGCGCTTAGGGCGGCGTGTGAGTGCGACCAATTCGAGTTTCTAGCGGCTAAGGCCGCTAGAGCTTTTATTCATATGACAGGTGTTTATGTCCCGTAGGCGTGTGGTAGTTACAGGTTTGGGATGCGTGAGCCCCGTAGGTAATACGGTTGATCAAACATGGTCTAACGTGCTTGCTGGTAAGTCAGGTATTGGACTTATTACTAAATTTGACACCGCAGCTTTCGCTTGCAAAATTGCAGGTGAGGTGCGTGACTTTGATTTAGAAGCCTACATTAGCGCCAAAGAAGCGCGCACGATGGACAGCTTCATTCATTATGGAATTGCTGCCGCGGTTCAAGCGGTCAACGACTCAGGCATCTCTACGGGTGATGCACTGGGCGAAGAAGCTTCCACCCGCATTGGTTGTGTGATTGGTTCTGGTATTGGCGGTTTGCCGATGATCGAGAACACCCATGTGGAATACACCACCCGCGGGCCACGCCGAATTTCCCCATTTTTTGTGCCGGCTTCCATCATCAATATGACGGCTGGCCACGTATCCATGCGATTTGGCTTTAAGGGCCCCAACATTGCTATTGCCACTGCGTGTACAACAGGCTTGCACTGCATTGGTGAAGCTGGCCGAATGATCGAGTATGGCGATGCCGATGTGATGGTTGCGGGCGGCTCGGAAGCCACCGTGTCGCCGTTGGGGGTAGGGGGCTTTGCTGCAATGCGTGCCTTGAGTACCCGCAATGACGATCCCACAACCGCGTCCAGGCCGTGGGACAAAGACCGTGATGGTTTTGTCTTGGGTGAGGGTGGTGGCGTGATGGTGCTCGAGGAATATGAGCACGCCAAAGCCCGCGGTGCTAGGATTTATGCAGAATTAGCGGGCTTTGGAATGAGTGCCGATGCGGGTCACATGACGGCTCCCAATTTAGACGGCCCACGCCGCGCCATGCTCAGTGCGATGCGCAATGCGGGTGTGAACGCGGATCAAATCAATTATTTAAATGCCCACGGAACATCCACCCCGCTGGGAGACACCAATGAAAGCAACGCTATCAAAGCGGCTTTGGGTGAACATGCCAAGAAAACCCTGGTTAACTCCACCAAATCGATGACCGGACACCTATTGGGCGGTGCCGGTGGGTTGGAGTCTGTTTTCACGGTGCTGGCCATCCACCACCAAAAAAGTCCTCCCACGATCAATATTTTTAACCAAGACCCCGATTGCGATTTGGACTACTGCGCGAATGTCGCGCGTGATGTTCGCATTGATGTCGCTTTGAAGAATAACTTCGGTTTCGGCGGCACGAACGGTGCCTTGGTCTTTAAGCGGATCTAGCCAGGCCTGCTGTGCACGGTCCGCCTGCAGTTGCTTGCCGTTTCAGCCGCAGCCCTCCACCGGCTTACTTGCTTGTAGGTGTGGCGTGTCTGACAGCGTTTATGTTGGCTTGGTTATGGTTTCACACTTCTGTATGGGCTTGGATCTCGCTGGCGCTATTGGCTTTGGTTTTGAACGCTTACGCATGGTTTCTGTGGTGGAGAACACCTGAAGGCGTATTGCAGTGGGACGGTGATCAGTGGCATTGGACTGCATGGTCGCTCTCTCCAGCATGTAGCGTTCAATGGATTTATGATTTCCAGACGTGGGGCTTGGTAAAGATTGGCAATGAGCAGCGGCAAAGTCATTGGCTTTGGTTGCATAAAGGCGCGAATGACCATGAGCGGTGGCAGGCCTTTCGAAGGGCTTTATTGTCCACTCGATCCCTCGCTAATGGTTCAAGCCAACACAATGAAGCGATGGTCCCCCGTTCGAATTTTTGAATTTTGAATTGAGAATAACTGCAGTCAACCTATGAAAACTCAAACCTTGAATTTTTCTCGCGCCCTTGTGATGGCATGTGCCACGCTAGCGGTCACTATCGGAATCACCGTATTGCCGATGCAGCACGCTGTTGCGCAGACCCGCGCCCTGCCGGATTTCACCGACTTGGTCGAACTGGTCGGTCCGTCGGTGGTCAATATTCGGACCTTAGAGCGTGTCGTTCAGCGCCAACAGCAGGGCGCTTCCCCTGCAGATGAAGAGATGTTGGAGTTCTTTAAGCGTTTTGGTTTGCCCATACCTAATATGCCTCGCCAAGCACCGCGCCCCAACAGCCCCAAACAAGAAGAAGAGCAACCCCGTGGTGTGGGCTCTGGCTTTATCTTGTCCTCGGATGGCCTGATCATGACCAACGCCCACGTGGTCGACGGTGCAGATGAAGTCATCGTCACCTTAACGGATAAACGCGAATTCAAAGCCAAAATCATTGGCAGCGATCGACGCAGCGATGTTGCGCTGGTCAAGATCGAAGCGAGTGGACTTCCGGCCGTCAAAGTGGGTGACGTTAATCGTTTGAAAGTAGGCGAGTGGGGGATGGCCATTGGCTCACCGTTTGGTCTTGAAAATACGGTAACTGCAGGCATTGTGAGTGCCAAGCAGCGTGACACCGGTGACTTTCTACCCCTGATTCAAACCGACGTTGCCATCAACCCTGGAAATTCAGGCGGGCCGTTGATCAATATGCGCGGTGAAGTCGTTGGCATCAATAGCCAAATCTATTCCCGATCCGGCGGCTTCATGGGCATTTCATTCTCTATACCCATGGATGAAGCAGTGCGCGTGAGCGAACAGCTAAGAACCCAAGGCCGCGTGTCGCGGGGCCGCATTGGTGTGCAAATTGGCGCTGTGACCAAGGAGGTTGCTGAGAGCCTTGGGCTCGCTAAGCCGCAAGGCGCCTTAGTGACGGGTGTGGAAGTGGGTGCACCTGCTGAAAAGGCGGGCATTGAGGCCGGTGATGTGATTCTTAAATTTGATGGCAAGGTGATTGAAAAATCAGCCGATCTCCCCCGTATCGTGGGTGCCACCAAACCTGGTACCAAGGCAAATATCAGCCTCTTTAGGCGCGGGGCGCTCAAAGAGTTGAGTGTGAGCATTGCTGAGATTGAAGCCGACAAGCCCACAGCCAAAGCGAGCCCCTCTGATAACAAACCCAAAGCAACGGTGACCCAGTTCTTTGGCCTGAGCATCAGCGATTTGACGGATGCGCAAAAGCAAACGCTCAAGCTCAAAGCGGGAGTGCGTGTAGACGCCGCAGTCGATGCCGCAGCCCGTGCAGGTCTGCGAGAAGGCGATATTATTTTGTCGATTAACAACGCCCAAACCGCATCGGTTAAAGAATTAGAGGCTGTTTTGTCAAAGCATGAAAAAAGCAAACCTTTGACCATTTTGTTTCGGCGTGGAGAGTGGACCCAGTACGCCGTTATCAAGGTAAACCCTTAGAAATTCGGACCAAAGCCCCTAAAAACGTGACTTTTTAGGGTCTTTGGGCAAAGAATCAAACTGGTGTTTATTTATTTTTTTAGCTCATACGCGATAAGGGCTTCCATTGTCAGAAC
>QYPA01000053.1 GCA_007279715.1 Comamonadaceae bacterium
TGCGCCGAGGAGCGGGCGCCTATATTTGCGGCGAAGAGTCTGCAATGATCGAAAGCATTGAAGGCAAACGGGGCGAGCCCCGTATGCGTCCTCCCTATATTGCCCAAGTGGGTCTCTTTGGCCGCCCCACGCTGGAGCATAATTTTGAAACCCTGTATTGGGTGCGTGACATTGTTCAAAAAGGCCCCCAGTGGTTTAGCAGTTTTGGCCGCAATGGGCGCAAAGGACTGCGCAGCTTTAGTGTGAGTGGGCGGGTAAAAAACCCTGGCGTAAAACTTGCGCCTGCAGGGATTAACTTGCAAGAACTGGTGGATGAATACTGCGGCGGCATGGCCGAGGGCCACACGCTGTATGCCTACTTACCTGGGGGTGCGTCGGGTGGAATCTTACCGGCGAGTATGGCCAATATTCCCTTGGACTTTGATACGCTGCAGCCCCACGGCTGTTTTATCGGATCTGCCGCAGTGATTGTTCTCAGTCAAAAAGACACCGCTCGCGATGCTGCGCTCAACATGATGCGTTTCTTTGCCCATGAAAGCTGCGGTCAATGCACCCCATGCCGCGTGGGAACGGCCAAGGCCGCTACCTTGATGCAGGCCAAAACCTGGGATAACGAAACCTTGGAAGACCTCAACGTGGTCATGACTGATGCGTCCATTTGCGGCCTGGGCCAAGCAGCGCCTAACCCGGTTCGTTGTGTTCAAAAATACTTTCCACAGGAGGTCATGTAAATGAACGCCCCTGCCAAACTCTCAGAAATTACTGTCAAAACCGTCGAATTCAAACTCGACCAACAAACCGTTCACGCCTTTGAGGGCGAGTCAATCCTCAAGGCCGCTAAGCGTCACGGAATTGATATCCCTCACCTTTGCTACAAAGATGGAATGCGCGCCGATGGCAATTGCCGGGCCTGCGTGGTTGAGGTTAAAGGCGAGCGCACGCTGGCCCCCAGCTGCTGTCGTAGCGCGACCGAAGGCATGGAAGTTCAGTCGCAAAGTGAGCGTGCAGTCAAGAGCCAAAAAATGGTTTTGGAAATGCTGCTCTCCGATATGCCCGATACCGGCTACAAGTGGGACGAGAAGAACGAAAAACTTCAGCACGGCGAACTCAGCGTCTGGGCTGATCGCATGGATGTCACCGTTCGCTCAGAGCTAAAAGCGCTGCGCCGCGAACAACCCCAAGCCGATATTTCCCACCCCGCGATGGCGGTTAATTTGGATGCATGTATCCAATGCAATCGATGTGTTCGCGCATGCCGTGAAGAGCAGGTCAATGACGTGATCGGCTATGCACTGCGCGGCTCACACAGCGAAATCGTTTTTGATTTGAATGACCCGATGGGCGAGAGCACTTGCGTGGCCTGCGGCGAATGTGTCCAAGCCTGCCCCACCGGCGCATTGATGCCTAAGACCCAGATTGGCAGCCAAATCGTTGACAAAAAAGTGGATTCTGTGTGTCCGTTTTGTGGCGTCGGATGTTTGCTGACCTACAACGTCAAAGACAACAAAATTGTGAGTGTGGATGGCCGTGACGGCCCTGCCAATCACAACCGTTTGTGTGTCAAAGGCCGCTTTGGTTTTGACTACGCCCACAGCGGACAGCGTCTTACGGTTCCACTGATTCGCAAAACTGGCGTCTCCAAAGACCCGGAAAAGTTGAACCGATTAAACCGTGATACCGCAGACTGGTCTGAAGTATTTCGGGAAGCGACGTGGGAAGAGGCGATGGGGCTTGCAGCGGGCAACCTCACTCAACTGCGCTACACGTTTGGTCCTAAGTCTTTGGCCGGTTTTGGCTCAGCCAAAGGCAGCAACGAAGAAGCCTACTTGTTCCAAAAATTGGTACGAACTGGGTTCGGATCGAACAACGTGGACCATTGCACTCGCTTGTGCCACGCCTCTAGCGTAGCGGCCTTGCTTGAAGGCGTGGGTTCTGGCGCGGTGAGTAACCAAGTCAACGACGTTGAGCATTCCGACCTGATTTTTGTGATCGGATCCAACCCGACGTCCAATCATCCTGTGGCAGCCACTTGGATGAAGAACGCCGCGAAGAAAGGCGCCAAAATTATTTTGGCGGATCCGCGCATTACCGACTTGGGTAAACACGCCTGGAGAACCTTGCAATTCAAGGCCGATACCGATGTCGCTATGCTCAATGCGCTCATCCATGTGGTAATCGAGGAGGGGCTGGCTGACCAAGACTTTATTGCCAAACGTGCAAGCAACTATGAGGCGCTCAAAGAAAACGTCAAGGGCTACAGCCCCGAAGCGATGGAGCCCATTTGTGGCATCCCAGCGCAAACCTTGCGTGAAGTAGCCCGTGCGTTTGCCAAAGCCAAAGGCGCGATGATTCTGTGGGGAATGGGCGTGAGCCAACACGTTCACGGAACCGACAACGCCCGTTGTTTGATTGCCTTAGTCACAGTCACCGGGCAGATCGGCAAACCGGGTTCGGGTCTACATCCTTTGCGCGGCCAAAACAATGTGCAAGGCGCCAGCGATGCGGGCCTGATTCCGATGATGTTCCCCAACTACCAGCGCGTGACAAATAAGGCTGCCCACGCGTGGTTTGAAGATTTTTGGGGCACCAAGCTCGATGACCAACCCGGCTATACCGTGGTGGAAATCATGCACAAAGCATTGGCACCTGACACTGATCCGCACAAGATTCGCGGCATGTACATCATGGGCGAAAACCCCGCGATGAGTGACCCCGACTTGAACCATGCCCGCCACGCCTTGGCGAGCTTGGAGCATTTGGTGGTTCAAGATATTTTCATGACCGAAACCGCATGGCTTGCGGACGTGGTTCTGCCTGCAACCGCATGGCCAGAAAAAAATGGCACAGTCAGTAACACCGACCGGATGGTGCAACTGGGCAAGCAAGCCATCAATCCGCCCGGCCAAGCGCGGCCTGATTTGTGGATCATTCAAGATATCGCCAAACGCATGGGTCTGAATTGGGATTACCAAGGTGAATTTGATGGCGTGGCACAGGTCTACGACGAAATGCGCCGGGCGATGCACACGGCGATTTCAGGAATTACCTGGGAGCGTTTGCAGCGGGAATCCAGTGTCACTTACCCCTGTTTGACAGAAGATGATCCCGGCGCTCCCACTGTGTTCTTGCAGAAGTTTGCGACCGATGATGGGCTGGTTCACTTGGTTCCGGCGGACATTATTCCTGCCAATGAAAGACCGGACGATGCGTTCCCATTTGTATTGATTACAGGTCGGCAACTCGAGCACTGGCATACCGGCAGCATGACACGCCGCGCAAGCGTCCTTGATGCGATTGAGCCTATGGCTACAGCGTCGATGTGTGGCGAAGATTTGGCCAAAATGGGACTCGATACTGGCGATGTCATCACAGTGCAGTCCCGCCGAGGCAAGGTGGCGATTCATGTGCGCAGGGACGATGGAACTCCTCGCGGAGCAGTCTTCATTCCGTTTGCTTACTATGAAGCTGCGGCCAACCTGATGACCAACGCGGCTCTTGATCCGTTTGGAAAAATACCTGAGTTCAAGTACTGCGCAGTAGCTGTTGAAAAAGGCGGAACCCCTGCAAGTGTGCCTGGTTACGGACCCCAGTGACAAGCAAAAACCCCTTGCCCCGATTAACCCAATCGCGTGCGCCTTTGACGCACACGATTGCGGTTGTGAATGAGTTTGGCGACAGCCAATCCTTAGAGATTCCCTCGGAGCGGGCTTTGACGGTGTATGTGGACAAGCGCGAATTGGTGACGCTAATGACCTTAGGCGCACAGCCTGAATGGTTGGTTTTGGGCTACTTGTTGAACCAGCGCCTGATCCAAAACGTACGTGATATTGAATCCATCACCGTGGACTGGGAAGTGGGTGCAGCTGCCGTTAAAACCTATACGGGTATTGCCAATTTAAAAGAAAAAACAGAGCACCGGGTGGTGACCACGGGCTGCGGCCAAGGCAGCGTGTTTGGCGATTTAATGGCGGATGTGGACACCATTGTTCTGCCCATCTCCCATATCACCCAGGCCCAAATTTATGGCATTGTGAACACCATCCGATTGCATGAAAGCATTTACAAGGCGGCAGGCTCTGTGCATGGGTGCGCTTTGTTTGAAGGCGAGTCGATGCTGATGTTTGTGGAAGACGTCGGTCGCCACAACGCGATTGATGCCATTGCGGGTTGGATGTCCTTGCAAGGCGAGGCGGGGCTCAAGGCCAGTGACAAGGTGTTCTACACCACAGGTCGGTTAACCAGTGAAATGGTGATTAAGGCAGCTCAGATGGGTGTTCCGATTGTGATTTCTCGCAGTGGAATCACCCAAATGGGCCAAGCTGTTGCCCAGCAACTCGGCGTATGTACCATCGGCCGCGCAACCAACAAGCGCTTTCTCTGTTTTAGCGCCCCTCACCGATTGGTCTTACAACCTGAGTTAGCCGGCGCACGCTTGCGCGTGGCCTGACCAAAACAATACGCCTAGCTCTTTAGGCGCTTTATTCAAAGAGTTTGAAGCCTACGGCGGCAACAAACCCAATGAGGGTTGAAAACCCTGCCATGTTCGGCGTTGATAAGTGGGCCGCCTCAGGCAGCATCGCTGAGCCAATCATGGTCAACATCGCGCCTGCGGCAATGCCTTCAACAACAATCATCGCGCTGTGGGGAATCGACTCCCCTACATACGCGCCGAACGCAGCGCCTAGTGCACAAATCACAGTCAAAGTCATCCACAGCAAAATGATCTTGGTGGTAGAAAAACCTTGCTGCTTCATGTTGACGCTGGCAGACAATGATTCTGGAAAGTTCGATAAGAACAAAGCGCCCACCAGAGTGAGTGGCATCACATCAAAAAACGTCAGTGGGACGCCAGCGGTCGTTTTGGCTGCAACCAAAGAGAGCATCACTGTGCCGATCACAAAGCTCTCCGGAATGACGTCTAAAAGGTTACCTAGCCAAATAGCCATTCCGGCGTTGCTGTGCTCTTCCTTCATGGTGCTCAAATCGCTGGCGCTTGGAATGTCGTTACTTCCGCTGCGTAAAGCCGTAATGGCCATGTCGGCCCACTCCTGCTTCTCAACGGCAGCTTGATCAATGTGACGCTTATTTTCCAAAATGCGCTCGCTGGCAAGTTCACGCACAGTTTCCGCAAACTCCGGATGCTGTTTTGCAAAGGATTCATACTGCGCTTTATGCAATACAAGCAACTCGGCTCCACCGTGTTCGGAGACTGCCGTCGTGCTGTGTGGATGGTGGGCAAGGAACGACACCTCGCCGATCAAATCACCGCGTTCTGCGATGCGCTCGCTGCCGTCGGCGTGCGTCAATGTCAAACTACCAGAACGCACAATATATAACTCGCTAGATGCGTCGCCAATGGTAAATAGCGCTTCGCCCTCTAAAAGAAACTTGGGGTTTAGCATCCTCACGAGTTCCTGCATGAGATCTGGCTCCATGCTGCTAAAGAACGACGAGTTGCCGATGGATTGCATTAATTCAGTGTGTTGCTTATGTTTATTTTTAGAGTGCTGGGAAATCAAATACGCACTTTTACGCAAATACCCGCCGTGGCTGCTGAGCATTTGGTCTAGAAAAATGAATATCAGTCCGCCACCGATGAGTGAAAAAAGTAGGGTGACAAAGTGGTGGGTTTCAGTACTTCGATCCGCTAAATCGGCATTGGCCAAAGCGACGACGGTAGGTGAGACCAGTTCAATAGCAAGCGCAGAAATCAAGGCGCCTGCACCAAAGCCACACATAGCCCCAACGGTTCCATTGGACATCGGTGTTGTGATGCCGACGATGGCGCCCAACACCATGGATCCAGCAGCAATGGCCCCAAGGATGGCGGCCCATAAGATCAAGGTGTTTCCCATATCAGTCATATCGACTCCTTTGGTTAGTACCTTGCAAGTGTATGGGTTAAAGCTTGTTAACTGTCAAATAATCAACTTCTTCTATTTAAACGCCACTTTCCCAATCAACCCCTGCGTCACTCTGCCTGCGACAATGAACCTTTTGGCCATATTCTTTTTTAAACCCGCTTTCTCGCATGAAACCTGATGTGTTAGCCCTGTGTGCGATTTTTTTGTGGGCTGCCCTAGCGCCTTTGGGCGTTCTGCTGGCGCATATCCCTCCCTTTCTTTTGACGGGACTTGGCTTGTTGATTGGGAGCCTGATCTCACTTCCGTTGGCGCGGTTTCGCTTGTCGCGTTGGAAGGTGTCACTGCCTACTTTATTGGTGGGAATCTATGGGCTCTTTGGTTTTCACTTTTTGTTATTCATGGCTTTGCGCCACGCCCCAGCGGTTGAGGCCAACCTTATCAACTACCTTTGGCCGCTTGGCATGGTGGTGCTGGCGCCGTTGTTTTTGAAAGAGGTGGCATTGCGTGTGCGCCATGTCGTTGCGGCTTTGATTGGTTTTTCAGGTGCCGCAATCGCCATCCTGGGGCAGGGAGACGCATCTTTTGCGTTGGATGGATTCCGCTCGGGGTATGACCTTGCGCTGATTTCTGCGTTTGTGTGGGCCAGTTATTCGCTGATGACCCGGCGACTTCCCGCTTTCCCGACCGCTGCGGTTGGCGGTTTCGCTGCGGCTTCGGGTTTACTTTCGCTGCTGTGCCATGCATGGTTGGAACCCGCAGTTTCGCTCAACGCCCAAGATCTGGTGTTGATCTGTATCCTCGGCTTGGGTCCCTTGGGCGGGGCGTTTTTTCTTTGGGATGCGGCGATCAAGCAGGGAGACACGCAGCGCATTGGCCTGTTGGCGTTTGCCACGCCCATTTTGTCAACGGCGTTACTTCTGATCACCACGGGACAAGCATTGCAGTGGAATATTGCCATTGCCGCAACGTTGGTGGTCGGTGCAGCAGTTTGGGGCAGCCGTTAGGCCGCCCCAAACTCTTTTATTCCACTTTCGTTACAAACTCTTTACCCGAGCGGCGCACTTTTTTCAAATTCACAAGCCAGTCTTGTGCTGTATCGCGGTAACCCAGTGCCAAGATCACAGCGCTGCGAAGACCGCGAGCTTTCAGGCCCAAAACTTCATCGATTCCGGCGGGGTCGAAACCTTCCATGGGAGTCGCATCGACTTCTTCAAACGCAGCCGCAATCAAAGCGGTACCTAAGCCAATATAAGCTTGCTTAGCAGCGTGCTGAAAATTCACTTCAGCGCCACGGGTGGGGTAACTTCCAAGCAACATCTTGCGGTAGTTTTCCCAGCCTTCGTCTTTGGAGTTGCGCTCGGTATTGTGTAAATCAAACATCATATTGATGCGCTCTGGGGTGTAATCGTCCCATGCAGCAAAAACCAATACGTGTGATCCATCGGTGATTTGCGATTGTCCGAAGGCTTTGGGCTTCATTTGTTCGCGAACCGCTTGGCTCTTCACGACGATAATTTCATAGGGCTGAAGTCCGCTAGAGGTAGCCGCAAGGCGGGCTGCTTCGACAATGCGGTCAACTTTTTCTTCGGAAACCACTTTGGCGGAGTCCATTTTTTTGGTGGCATAGCGCCATTGCAATTTTTTTAACAGTTCAGTCATTTTTGGAGATCAGAGTTGGGGGTTGTGTAATGCCTGAATTCACAGGATGTGAAGGGGCATTCAAGGTATTTTACTTTTGCGTTAAGGTCAGGGAATGAAGCAATCTTTTTGGCGTCTTGGATGGCGTACTTTGTGGCGTGATGTTCGCTCCGGCGAATTGCGACTTTTGGTGTTGGCAGTGACTTTGGCGGTAGCCGCTTTGACGGCGGTGGGATTCTTTGCGGACCGTTTGCAAGGCGGCTTGCAGCGTGATGCTCGACAACTCTTAGGTGGAGATGCGGTGGTTGCGACCGATAACCCCACGCCTAAGGTGTTTACCCAAGAGGCGCAACGTATAGGTCTAAGAGCAGTGCATACCTTGACGTTCCCAACCATGGCAAGAGCAAGCGATATGCAAGGCGGGTCAGCCAAGCTGGTGGCCTTAAAGGCCGTTGAGCCAGGCTACCCCTTGCGGGGATCGCTAAGAATCAAGTCTCAAACCAGTGCGATTGAAAAAGTGGCCCAGTCGATTCCTGAACGCGGGCAAGTGTGGGTAGAGCCTCAGTTGATGGATGCGTTGGGGCTCGCGGTGGGAGATGCGCTCTTGTTGGGTAACAGTCGCTTCACCATTGCCGCAGCGATTGCCGTTGAGCCTGACCGTGGTACAGGGTTCATGAATTTTTCGCCCCGTGTCATGGTCAACAGTGCTGACATAGAGGCAACCGGTTTGGTTCAACCAGCCAGCCGCATCAGCTACAGAATGGCTGTGGCAGGCGATGAAATTCAGGTCAAAGCCTTTGTGAAATGGGCAGACCTTCAAATCAAGGGCGATCCCCCAATCCGCGGTGTGCGTATCGAATCGGTGCAGACCGGTCGCCCCGAGATGGGGCAAACCTTAGACCGCGCAAGCAAGTTCTTAAGTTTGGTGGCCTTGTTAGCGGCCCTGCTGAGTGCGGTAGCAGTCGCTTTGGCTGCGCGTTCTTTTGCCGCCAGTCATTTGGATGATTGCGCCATGTTGCGTGTCCTGGGCTTAAGTCAGCGCACGATTGCAGCGAGTTATTGCTGGGAGTTTGCTTTGGTCGGTTTATTTGCCAGCGGTTTAGGCGTGGCCATCGGTTATGGCGTGCATTACCTTTTTGTTGTTTTACTAGCTGGCCTTGTGGATGCGAGTTTGCCGGCTGCGAGCTTGGTGCCCGTATTTTTAGGCTTAGGCATGGGCTTAACTCTTTTAGTGGCATTTGGTTTGCCACCCATTTTGCAGTTGGCCCAAGTTCCTCCTTTGCGTGTGATTCGCCGCGACGTTGGTAATTTGCGTCCTGCATCACTCGGTGTTTTGTCGATTGGCATCGCTGGGTTTGCTGCCTTGTTACTGGCCGTAAGTAGCGACTTGACTTTAGGCCTAATTGCTGTGGGCGGCTTTGCAGGTGCGGTCTTGGTTTTTGCGGGAATGGGCTGGCTGGCGATCAAAGTATTGCGTTGGAGCGTGAACGATGCGACCGCACCACGCGCTTTGGTTCTAGCGACGCGACAAATTGCGGCGCGTCCTGCTTTTACGGTTGTGCAAATCAGTGCTTTGGCGGTGGGTTTGTTGGCGCTTGTGCTTCTCGTTTTATTGCGTACAGACCTCATCAGTAGCTGGAAAAAGGCAACCCCTGCCGACGCGCCCAACCGGATTGTCATTAACGTGAGTCCCGATCAGTCGGTTGATTTTCAGCAAACGCTCACGCGTGCAGGAGTTGAAAAATTCGATTGGTATCCGATGATCAGGGGACGTTTGGTCGCCATTAACGGGCGTGATGTGTCACCTGATGATTTCATAGAGGACCGTGCCAAACGCTTGGTGGACCGCGAATTTAATCTCAGTCACAGCGCTGTGAAACCCAGCAGCAACTTGATTGTGGAAGGCCGATGGACAGAAGAAGAAAAAGGCGCCATCAGTATGGAGGAGGGCATCGCTCAAACATTGGGTTTGAAATTAGGCGACACCTTGCGTTTTGATATTGCTGGCATGCAAACTGAATCCAAGATTACTTCCCTGCGAAAAGTGGATTGGGGTTCGATGCGGGCTAACTTCTTTGCGATGTACCCAGTCAGTCAACTGGGCCAAGTGCCAGCAACGTACATGGGCGCATTCAAAGCGCCAGTGACTCCAGGGTTCGATAACGCATTGGTTCGTGCTTTCCCCAATGTGACCAACATTGATATGAGCGCCAAGATCAGCCAGGTTCCTGTCTCTTATACCAATCTGACGCTGCCGACGAA